>JACQAF010000161.1 GCA_016195145.1 Rhodospirillales bacterium | reverse complement strand
CTGCTGGTGCCCTACCGGCTGCTCGCCATAGCCATCCTGTTTTTCTGCAGCATCGGCGTTTACAGCCTGAACAACTCGGCGAACGAGGTGCTGCTCATTGCCTTCTTCGGGGTGGTTGGATACTTGCTGTTCAAACTTGATTGCGAGCCGGCGCCGATGCTGCTGGGGTTTATTCTCGGTCCGATGATGGAGACCTATTTGCGGCGCGCCATGCTGTTGTCGCGCGGCGATCCCTGGGTGTTCGTCGAGCGGCCGCTATCGCTTACTTTTCTGATTCTCGTCGTCGTGCTGCTCGTATTCATCGTTTTGCCCAAGGTGGGTAAGGCGCGGGAGAAGGCATTTCAGGAATAATCATGAACCCAACGGAGGTAACGTAGAATGATGCGCCGAAATTTCTTTGGTTTTCTTATCGTCGCTCTTGCCATAATGGAGAGCCTGCCGGCATTGGCGCAAAGTTGGCCGGACAGGCCGGTCAAGCTGATCTTGCCCTATGGTCCAGGGGGAGGCACTGACCTGATCGGCAGGCCCTGGGCAGAAAAACTGAGCCAGGCCCTGGGTCAGCAATTCGTCGTCGAGAATCGCGGCGGCGCCAGCGGCATGATCGGCACCGAAATTGCCGCGAAAGCGTCGCCTGACGGTTATACGTTCCTGTTGACGCCAAATGCGCCGCTTAGCGTGTTGCCGCAGTTGCGCAAGACTCCCTACGACCCGATCCTTAGCTTCTCGCCAGTCGGCCGCGTCGGCGACCAGATTACCGGCTTCGTGGTTCATCCATCCGTTGGCGTAAAAACCTTCCCGGATCTGATCGCCTATGCGAAAGCCAAGCCAGGCAAGCTCGCCTTCGGTTCGTCGGGGCTGGGCACTTCGACGCACCTTCGAATTGAGATGCTGAAGTACAAAGCAGGCGTCGACATCCTTCATGTGCCTTATCGCGGCAGCGCGGATGCGCTCAACGATTTGCTCGCCGGGAACATTCAGATGATGAATGAACTCAGTGCGATTTCGCACGTCAAGGGCGGTAAAGTGATCCTGCTCGCCGTCAATCACACGGAGAGATATCCTGAATTCCCGAACGTACCGACGCTCAAAGAGCTCGGCTATGAAGGGGCTGACGTCCCGATCTGGTTTTCGATTCAGGCGCCATCTGGCGTGTCGAAGGACGTCATTGCGAAATTTAACCGGACAATTCTCGACATTGCCAAGACCGATGCGATGAAGGCGCGTATGCAAGCGATCAATGTTCTCGTGCCGTTGCAGACGCCGGAGGAAATGGCAAGATTTTTGGAAAACGACATCAAGGCCAATAGCGAGCTGATCAAGGCAGCGGATATCAAGATTGAATAGGTATGACGCTCGTTAACGACGGCCGATGGGGCCGGAAAGCCAAGCCGATAGAATAATCGGCTTCGTCCCGCGCAAAGGCGCCTCGACAATGTCAGCGCGCGACCTGCGCTGCATTGTCGGGATCGGCCAGTGTGCGCGCAATGCATAGGATGAGACGATCGCTGCGATGCGGCCATGTAATTTTGCCCATCGTCGATCCCATGCCGCCCATCATGCGGCTCATGCTTCCTCGCGTGACACGACCCTGCGGTGTTCATCTCGCCGCTGGAGCGGGGGCATCCATTCTCAATGCGCGCCGCAGCGCTGCGCCCTTGACGAGAGCGTAGATCGCCGGGATGACGATGAGAGTGAGCACGGTCGACGAGACCATGCCGCCGATCATAGGAACTGCGATCCGGCGCATCACTTCCGAGCCGGTGCCGCTGCTCCACAGAATCGGTAAGAGCCCGGCCATGATCGCTGTTACCGTCATCATCTTCGGCCGCACCCTATCGACGGCGCCAACCATAATCGCCTTATAGATATCCTGTCGGGTCAGGGGCTCGCCTTTGTGCGCGCACGCGGCCGCACGATCGCGATAGGCATGATCAAGATAGATGAGCATCACGACGCCGGTTTCAGCGGCGACTCCGGCCAGCGCGATGAACCCCACGGCGGCTGCCACGCTCAGGTTGAAACCCATGGCGTACATCATCCACAACCCGCCGACGAGTGAGAACGGCAGCGACAGCATCACAATTAACGTCTCGGTCAGGCGGCGGAAATTCAAATAGAGGAGCAGAAAGATCGCCAGCAGGGTCGCTGGCACAACTATCTGCAGCCGTTTCTGCGCCCGTTCGAAGTATTCGAATTGGCCGCTCCACACGGCGGAGTAGCCCGGCGGCAGTTGGACAGAGCGTGAAACGATTTCGCGGGCCTCGCGCACATAACCGCCGAGATCGCGGTCGCGCATATCGATATAGAGGTAGACCGCCAGCCGGCCGTTTTCGGTCCGGATGCTTGTCGGACCTTGCGTGCGTTGAATTGTCGCGACATCGCCGAGCGGAATCGCCGCACCGTTGGGTAGCGACACCAGAACCTCGGACGCGATGGCATCCGGATCACTGCGTACGTCGCGCGGGTAGCGCAGAACGACGGCATAGCGCTCGCGACCCTCTACGGTGGTTGTCACCGGTGCGGCGCCGAGCGCCATGGCGATTGTCTCTTGCACGTTCTCGACCATCAGACCGTAGCGAGCGAGCCGGTCGCGGTCGGTTTCGATTTCCAGGAAGTAACCGCTGTTCACCCGCTCGGCGTAGGCACTCGCCGTTCCCGGCACGGCCCGAACCACAGTCTCGATCTCGCGCGCCAGCCGCTCCAGTTCGCGCAAATCATCGCCGAACAGCTTGATGCCGACCGGCGTGCGAATCCCAGTCGCCAGCATGTCGATGCGGGCCTTGATCGGCATGGTCCAGGCGTTGCTCACGCCGGGAAACTGCAGGGCCGTATCCATCTCGGCGATTAGCGAGTCCACGGTGACGCCGGGTCGCCACTGAGCCGCCGGCTTCAAATTGATGATCGTCTCGAACATCTCGGTCGGCGCAGGATCGGTCGCGGTCTGCGCGCGGCCGGCTTTGCCCCATACCGTGTCGATCTCCGGGAATGAGCGAATAATCTTGTTCTGAGCCTGGAGCAGCTCCGCTGCCTTGGTCACCGACAGACCGGGCAACGTCGTCGGCATGTAGAACAACGTGCCCTCGTTGAGGTTGGGCATGAACTCGGTGCCGAGACGCTGGGCCGGGATGACGGCGGAACCAAGAATTGCCGCCGCAATGACGAGCGTGAGGATTTTTGCCCTCAGGACCAAGCCGATTACGGGCCGATAAAGCCAGATCAACAGCCGGTTGATCGGGTTCTTGGCCTCGGCGACGATGCGGCCGCGTATGAACAGAACCATAAGCGCCGGCACGAGAGTAATGGACAGGATCGCCGCGGCCGCCATGGCGAAAGTCTTGGTGTAGGCGAGTGGTTTGAACAGGCGGCCTTCCTGCGATTCGAGCGCGAAGATCGGCAAGAACGACACCGTAATGATCAACAGACTGAAGAACAGCGCCGGCCCGACTTCCTGCGCCGCCCCGATCAGGACTTCGGTGCGCGAAGCTTCGGGCCTTGCGTGCTCCAAGCGCTTATGGGCGTTCTCGATCATGACGATAGCCGCGTCGACCATAGCGCCGATGGCAATGGCGATGCCGCCCAAGCTCATGATGTTCGAGCTGATCCCGAGCACATGCATGGCGGCGAAGGAGATAAGAATCCCGATGGGCAGGGTGAGGATCGCCACCAGGGCGCTCCGCGCGTGGAGCAGAAAGACAAAGCACACCAGCGCCACGACGATGCTCTCCTCGGTCAGCGTGGCGATCAGTGTAGCGATGGCGCGCTCGATGAGCGCCGAGCGGTCATAGACCGGAACGATCTCGATCCCGGATGGCAGACTCGACGCCACTTCGGCAAGGCGCTCCTTGACCGAGCGGATGACGTCGAGCGCGTTGACGCCGTAGCGTTGCACGGCAATCCCGCTGACCACTTCGCCTTCGCCATTCATCTCGGCGATGCCGCGTCGCTCGTCCGGTACCAGCTCGACGCGCGCCACGTCGCGCAGCAGCACGGGCGTGCCGTTATCGACCATCAGCGTGATCCGCTCCAGATCGGCGAGATCGCGTATATAGCCGCGACCACGGATCATGAACTCCGTTTCCGCTAGCTCGATGGTGCGGCCGCCGACATCCATGTTGCTGCTGCGGACCGCGTTTTGAATCGTCTTGAGCGAGATGCCGAACGACCGCATGCGATGCGGATCGACCACGACCGCGTATTGTTTGACGAAGCCGCCGACGCTCGCAACTTCGGCAACACCCTCGGCCTTCGCGACGCTGAAGCGCACTTGCCAGTCTTGCTGCGAACGCAAGCTGGCGAGGTCTTGGTCCTTGGCGGTGAGCGCGTATTGGTAGACCCAGCCGACGCCGGTGGCGTCCGGGCCAAGGCCGGGGGTCACGCCGCTCGGCAGCCGCCGCGCGGCGACGTTCAGGTATTCGAGCACGCGGCTGCGTGCCCAATAGATATCGGTGCCGTCCTCGAAAATGACATAGACGAAGGACACCCCGAACATCGAGAAGCCGCGCACCACCTTGGAGCGCGGCACGCTCAAGAGCGACGTGGTCAGCGGAAATGTGACCTGATCCTCGACAACCTGTGGCGCCTGGCCGGGGTACTCCGTGTAGACGATGACCTGGGTGTCCGAGAGGTCGGGAATCGCGTCCAGCGGGATACGCGTCATCGCGTAGAGCCCGGCCAGCGTCACGAATACCGCGCCGATCAGGACCAACACGATGTTGGTCGCCGACCAGCGGATGAGCGCGGCGATCATTGCGCATCCGGCGGCGGGTCGAAGGTGGCCAGGGCCGCGCGCAGATTGCTCTCCGCGTCGATCAGGAAATTGCCGGTGACAACGATGCGCTCGCCTTCGGCGAGGCCTCTGCGAACCTCGACAAAGCCGTTGCCGCGGCGGCCCAGCAGGAGATCACGCGGCTCGAACACGCCGCCGTCCTTGGCGACGAAGGCGACCCGGCGCCTGCCGCTGTCGATGATGGCGGAGTCCGGAATGGCGATCACCGGCGTGTCGGAGCGCGTGTCGATTTCAACATCGGCGTAGAGCCCGGCACGCAGTACCCCGTCGCGATTGTCCAGTTCGATCCGGATTTGGGCGGTGCGTGTCGGGGCGTCGAGCTCGGGATAAACGAAGGCAACCCGGCCGTCGCGGGGTTGATCGTCGTACGCCTTCAGGATGACCCGCACTCCCTGTCCAGCACGAACCAACGCCAAATCGCGTTCAGCCACCTGGGCCCGGACCCAGACTTTCGACAGATCGGCGGTCTTGAACAGCGTGTCGCCGGGCGCGAAGCGCATACCCACCAGCGCCGGTTTCTGCATCACCGTGCCATCCGCGGGCGCGGTGAGCACGATCGAGCGTACAGGCTCGCGCGTGTCGCGCAGGCGGTTGATCACCGGATCGGGAATGCCGAACAGGCGCAGGTTGCGCACGGCCCTGTCCACGTCCTCGGGGCGCCCCGCCCCACCGCGCAGGGCGGTCAGCAGGTCCGATTGCTTCTGCAGAATCTCGGTGCTTTCGATCCACACCCGTATGAGCGGGGCGCCGGCGCGCACCGACGCTCCGGTCACCGGTACGAATAGTTCCTCGACGAAGCCGCCGAACTTGGCGGTTACAACGGCAAGGCGGCTCTCGTCGGGCTCGATGGTGCCGACGGCGCGCACAGTGCGCGCGAGATTGCGCCGCGTCACTTCCTCCGTGCGCACGCCGGCGCGCTGTACCTTGGCAAGGCTGATGCGCACCGTGCCGGGCGGATCGTTCGCCTCGTCGGCATAGACGGGGATGTAGTCCATTCCCATCCAGTCCTTCTTGGGCGTGGGCGATATGTCCGGCAGGCCCATCGGGTTTCGGTAGTAAGCGGGCTTGCGCTCGGCAGGCGCCGCTTTGTCCGCGGGCGGTTCCGTCTCGCTGCGCTTCTCCGTGGCGGTAAAGATCACCATACCGGAAATCGGTGTCGACTGGCCCGCCGGCGTGCCGCTGATGGTCAACGCCCAACGGCCGGCCATGACGATGTCGGTCTCGAACGCAAGGGCGCCGGAGGTCGTCGTCGCGACGGGCTTGAGGCGAGAGGTCATCGTCGCCATGCCGTCTGGCCCCATATCAAGCCGTGTCGATTTTGCAGTGACGAGTCTGGCGATGGCTTTGCCGTCGGCCTCCACTAGCCTCACCTCCAGACGGATGTTCTTGCCGACGGCGATTTGCGGATTGACGGCTTCCCAGGTTTGCGCGGCGGCGCCGGACAAGCCGGGGAACAGAATTAGCAGGGCGGCGACCAACGTGGCCACGCCGCCGAATAGCGGAACGATTTTCCTCATTGTTGCAATCCTCACTACGTGTTGGCGGCTCGCGGCGTTTGCCGTCCGGTCGACGACAAGCCAGCCGCGCGTTCGCGCTCAGCCGCAAAGCGGCCGAGGCAGCAGCTCAGACGAGGAGGGAGGATCGCGGTGGTCGGAAGGGTGGCAGCGAACCGGCCGATGCCAACGCCGCCTGCCGCCGCATCGGATGTACGGCGGTGGTGAAGAAGCGCACCGGCACGGCTACATAGTCCGGGAGCACCGGCGACGGCGCAGTCACGCAAACAGCCATCGTCTGACACTTCCCCATTTCGGGCATGGCCTGCCGGTCGCAAATGTCGCAGCAGGGTTCCTGCATATCCATAGAGGCGGCCATCGGGCTCGCGGTCGGCGCGCCGACCGGCGAGAAACCGATAAGTACCGACGCGAGGACGAACAGCGCCGTGATGACTTTGCGGATCATGGGCCGGAATTTAGGGCGCGGCGCGCAACGTTGTCAAATTAATGCCCCTTCACAAACAGGTTATCGGCCGGGTCCGTAGCAACCAAACGATATGTTTCATGAGCAGCATCAGAAGCAGCGTCAAAATAGGTATTTTGCGCCATGCTAGGCAGCCTTTCAGCGATTCCTGCGGACTGGAAAGCGCTCCAGCTTGGTTGCGTTACGGGTGCCCGGGCGCCATTCCCCTGCCTCGTATCGTTGGGGGGCCATCCAGGCCGGGATGCCGCACGGCGGTATTCGGGGCATATCGAGGCAGCGCGTGCCGCCCGATGCTTGGCGCCGGAAGTGTCGGTTGCCGGAATTGGGTCCTATCTCAAGAAAGCGATGATCCGGGGCCAGTATCGGGCCTCCGGCTCGGCGAGCCCGGTGAGATCGACGGCGAGTTCGGGAGCGCCGCCGCGCATGCCGACGAGCCGGAGCGTCTTGGCGGCGCAGAGCGGGGATTGCGGATCGCAGGCCCTGGCCGGCGCCACCGGATCGTTCGCCGGGCCGCTGATCCCGTCGAACGATTTCGCCGTGCGGCTGGTCAGCCACGCGGTGATCGGCGGCACGACCTCCGTCCTCGCCGGCGGCAAGTTCCAGAACGGCGCCGTCACCGCCGCCTTCGGTTACCTCTTCAATGAAGTGGCGCTGGCGTGTCGCGATGTAGCAGGCTCTCCGTTCAATCATTGCGGCTTGTTCGTATATCAGGGGAATGACACCGCAACGGCAAAGATCGACGCACAGTTTTCTCTTGGCGGAGGGAATGTCGAGTTTAACAAGAGCGCCGAGACCAGTGCCAAAGATTTAGAGGCATTTCAGAGCGGTAAAAATGTTTATAAAATCTCTCCACCAGATGGCATATCGCAGAAAGACTTTGACGCTCTCGTGATAGGGCATGCTAATTCATATCGTGCGCCAACATATCGCATGCTTTCTGGACCGAATTCGAACAGTGCTGCAACATATCCGATCTACAAGTCTGGAGGATCTGTCCCGACGATTCCGAGGGCCCCCGCGATTGATTATTGGGAAACGATAGACAGATTAGGTTTAAAATATTGATCCGCATAATATCTGGATGCACATCCATAACAGCAGCAATTCTTCTCCTGCCGATGATTCGATTGGGTTGGGATGCGGGTGTAATCTTTCTCTCCTATGCAACGGATGAGAGATTATCGCTGGTTTGGCTTTTTTTAGGGGCGTCTGCGTTGGCAGGCCCGGGGATTTTCGTGGTGATATACTATTTGGTTGCTCGTCATCTAATGCGCGCGGAAAGATACTTGACAAATTTCATTGCTGGAATCGTCGTGCTTGGACTATGCGTGGCGATCTATTGGTGGATGTATCAACTCGATATTTAGCTTTCTGAGCGTTCTGTGTCCTACAGCCATCAACAGAGCCGCGCCGGGTCTCTGGCGAAGCGCACGGTGCGGGCGGCGGCGGTGATGCCGATCCTGAGCCGTTTCCGATAATCGCCACGCGCCGGGGCTGACGCCGCCATTTAGAATGATCCGAGCGGCCGACAGTGAAGGGGCTTGTTCGAAGCCGAACGAGCCGCGGCTGGATTTCTATTTGGCCTCGTCTAACGATCATGATCTTGATTCCCCCGGCGCTGCTTTCGGTTGCGGCGGTTGCGGAGCGAGCACAGGGACGATCTTCTGTTAGTCAGGATCGATCCGCCGATCATCGGGCAAAAATATGGGCTGTGGTAGAACGACATCGCTGAGATAGTTTTGGCAACGCGCCACGCCGGGGCGTCGCTGTTCCCGATTGTTTCATGGCCGGTATTTGTGCATGTCGCGCGCGGGCTGATAGAAAATTTGCGGGATAGGGAGCTCATACACGAGAACGAGCTTGAGTCTATGGCATGGGCAGAATTGTATGAGAACGAGGAAGCCGCCCGTGATAAAGAAATGTAATCTCTCTTTTACGATTGCGGCGTCGCGAATTTGTTGATGAGTGCACTGCGAAATGTTGGCGCGAGGGCGATGGTTTTACCTCAGAAAGTCTTGACTTCGTGCTTGCACCCCTACCGCCACCCCTGCATCCAGTAGCGTTGCACCGGTCAATGGTGAAGCGCACGACCGCCGTGCGGATGACGACGATGGGCGGGCGCACGCTCGCCGAGGCCGAAATCGTGAACGCCCGGCCGGCGGGATGATGCGGCGGCGGCCGGATCGTTCGCCGGGCCGCTGATCCCGTCCAACGACTTCGCCGTGCGGCTGGTCAGCCACGCGGTGATCGGCGGCACGACCTCCGTCCTCGCCGGCGGCAAGTTCCAGAACGGCGCCGTCACCGCCGCCTTCGCTTAAGTCCCCATGATATTGATGCTACCGAGGGGGCCGGCGCGGGAGGCGGGAGAGGCTATGGTGGAGGGCCTACCCGAAGCCCGTCAATCGACTTGAACGTCAATAAAGATCCAACCGCTAATACTCGCGCATATACCCAAGATAGGCACTTGGAAGATATTCACTTTTATGATTCACTAAAAGGGTCTGCAAGTCCTGGTCCAGCGAACAGCCCGACACCAAGGACACCCTTTGAGAAATTTATGGAGGTGATTCGAGCCGCTGTTAATTTTTCTGGAAAGATTGGTGGCGAATAAATGTTTGGCACTATGTGCAGGCTCGCTAGAGCATTCAGAGCGGCCCTTTTTTGGAACAAGGCCCTCGATAACGCGTCTCAAGAGAAATATGCGGAAGCATGGCTCTGTTTAAAGGCGATCTATGACATCTTTCGAGATGAGATGCCCTCAGCCACTGTTACCTATAATGTCAATATTCTATGTGGGAACGTGGCTAGTCGATTGGGAAACTACGATTTGGCCGTGGCGGCTACGATAATAGCTTTACGCCAGATCAATAATGATGTTAATAAATTTTCACGATCTGAAAAAGAATATCTAATGCTTTATTGTAAAACTATAATTACATACTGTATTTATATGAAAAATGATATCATTTTGCCATCTGATGTTTGGCCGATCCAGGTTGATTTTCGATCAATCGAGCGCAGAAAAGTCCGAGAGCATACTATAAGAAACTTTCCGATTACGGAGTCAAGTTAGGTTCTGTGGGCAAATTTGATTAAAAATTTGATAGCTGCTGAGTAGTCAATGCCAAGGAATTTGTGGTGGGCATGTTGTAGCGGGTAGCGCGGTTGCGCGCTCTTATCGGTAACGTACTCTGTGCGGACGGTAGGGCCTCTCCGAGGCCGAAATCGTGAAGGCCCGGCGTGATCGCGCGGGCGTCGGATGATCCCCCATCGTTTGTCGGCGGCCGCAGAGCGTATCCTGGGTCAGCCGGCGATGATGCCGTGCCGTTGAATCAACGCCTCTTAAAAATAGCACGCGTAGAGATACCGCCTATTTCGTGCCGAACAGGCGGTCGCCGGCGTCGCCGAGGCCGGGCACGATATAGGCGTGGTCGTTGAGGCGCTCGTCGATCGCCGCCAGGGTGACCGGCACGTCGGGGTGCGCGGCGGTGAAGGCTTTCACGCCCTCGGGCGCGGCAAGCAGGGCGAGGAACTTGATCTGGACAGCCGCCTTGCGCTTGAGAAGATCGACGGCGGCGATCGCCGAATGGGCGGTGGCCAGCATGGGGTCGCACAGGATCACGGTGCGCTGCGTCACGTCCTCGGGCAGTTTGCAGTAATACTCGATCGCGGCGCGGGTCTTCGGATCGCGATAAAGCCCGATATGGCCGACGCGGGCCGAGGGAACGAGCTCGAGCAGCGCATCGGCGAGGCCGAGCCCGGCGCGCAGGATCGGCACCACCACCAGCTTCTTGCCCTCGATGAACGGCGCGTCCATCGCCGCCAGCGGCGTTTCGATGCGCCGCGTCGTGAGCGGCAGGCCGCGCGTCACCTCGTAGCCGAGCAGCAACGCGATCTCGTGCAGCAGCCGGCGGAAGGCGGCGGTTGAAGTCTCCTTGTCGCGCATCAGGCTGAGCTTGTGCTGGATCAGCGGGTGGGAGACGACGGTGACGTTGGGGAAAGAGGCCATGAGCGGGTTCCGGTCGAGAGGGGCGGAGAGGGCGCCGACGGAGAATCGGCGCGGGATCGGGGGAGAATAGTGCACTCCCCGCCCCGAGTCTTGCCCCGGATGCGCCCGTCGCGGCTGGTCAGGCGCGGGCGGCTGCGGCGGCCGTAAGGGGCGGCGCGTCGGCGAGAATCGGCGCGAAAATCGCCCGGCCGACCTGCAATCCCTCGGCCATCGAAAGACGATAACCGTGCCGGGCGTCGTTTTCCCGCCGCCAAAGATCGAGATGCGCGTCGGAACAGAAAAACGCCAGCACGCGGCACAACGATGTCGCCGCGCATTCGTCGGCGTATTCAAGACCTGCCCAGACGACGGCGCCATGCGGCGAGACGGCCGAAAGGGCGCGGCCGTCCTGTTCCGTCCGCACGGCGATTTTCGCCTTGCAGTGGCGGCATGCCGAGTTGACGACCGTATCCATCCTGCACATGGCGCCGATGCCAAGCGCGTCGATCGCGCACATGGCGAGGCGTTCGCGACCGCCCAGCGTCACGCGGTGCTCGGTCGGCACAAGGGTAAACGGATAGGCGCCGCGGATATCGCCGGTTTCGCTGTCGACGACAATGAGGTCGCGCGTGCGCAGGCGCTGCAACGCCTGGCGCACGGTATTGCCATCGAGCCGCGTCGCGGCGGCAATCGCTGGGGTCGTCGGCGGCAAATCCGAATAAGCGAAAATCTCCTGAATAGCCCGCCAGACGCGATCCTCGGCTTCGTCGATGCCGGCCAGCCGGTCGCCCTTGCCGAACATGCCAAATATGGCTTCGAGCACCGCGGCCGCCGGCTCGCTGGCGATGGCCGACCAGTCGGGCATCGCTGTCTTCGCGCGCAATGTCACCGCGGGCTTTGCCGTGCGAACGGGGGCAGGCTTGGTCATGGCGTTCTCCTTATCGGCAAGGGTCGTTGCAAATCGCCCTTCGGCGTCGCGCTCGATTGCGCGCTTCCGGCCATAAACCCGGGCAGGCATCCCCACTGTACTGTCTGTATGGACTACAGACTCAAGCGATTGATGTTGGCGGGGAGTCTCGGGCTCGTGTCTGCAACGATGGCGGTATTTCGGTATCGCGGAAAAACAAGAGGACAGAGGCCCGTGGACTGGCGCGTCAGTCCTTGCGGCGCTTGGCAAGCTCGCGGTAGAGCGCCTCGGGGCTGGTGCCGATCTCGTCGGCAATCGTTTTCCATTCGCCCTTCGGCGGCAATTTCCCCTCATGCGCGGCGATCCAGGCATCGAGGCGGGCGGCGACGGTTTTGAGCGACAGGATTTCGGCCCGTTGCAGGGCGTTGTGAAACGCCGAGGCGAGGCGTTCGTGCCACGCCGCGGCGAGCCTCGGCCGCTCGATCAGCCGCGCATAGAGCGCGGGTTTGGCGACCGATCGGGTGCGGGTCGGTAGATCGGCGATGGCGTCGCAATGATAGACATCCGCGAAAAGCGACGGCATGGCGAGGATGGAGCCGGTTATGGCGCGTTGCGTGACGACCAGGGCGCCATCGACCTGATGGCGCGCCAGGGACACCGATCCGTCCAGGATTTCATGGAGGACCGCGACCGTATCGCCCTGATGGAACAGAAATTTTCCCTCGTCGAAGACCCGTTCGGTCCCCGGCAGGTCGCGCAGATGCTGAATTATCGTCTCCGACATGATCGCTATCATGATTTGGCGCTCGGGTTTTTGTCTACTCTAATAACTAATTTACGCGGTACTAATATACACGACATCCGGAAAACCGGGGGGTTGTCTGGTTCGGGAGGACAACCATGCGTCGAAATTTTCTTCTCGTCTCCGCGCAATCGCTTGCCGTCGGCGACTTTGCCGCGCAACCGGCTGCTGCCGACGATACGGCACGCCCGGAGCTGGCGGCAGCGAAAGCGTTCCTGGTGGGCAAGTGACGTAGCAACGACGAAACATAACTGAGGAGGCATACCAAGATGAAGCAACGATCTGAGCGAACGATCTGTAACAAGAAAACGGGTGCGGCCGGGCGCGCGATGCGGTTGGCGGCCGGGGTTATCGGCATCGCCATGCTGGCGATAGCGGTTCCAGCGGCGCCGGCGCAAGCCGTCGAGGTGCGGGCCGATCACAAGGGAATGGGACTGCTCGGCGAGGCGGTGTTCGCGCCGAACAAGACGTGGAAGGACGGCGTGGTCGTGATGGTTCACGGCACGATGGCGCATAGCGGCCAGGAAACGATGAAGCAGCTGCAGGCGACGCTGCGCCAGCAGGGCGTGTCCAGCCTGGCCGTCACCCTTAGCCTTAACGTTTCAGACCGGCGCGGCGTCGCCGATTTCAGCCTGCCGCAGACCCACCGCCTTCAGGACGCGGCGGGCGAAATCGTCGCCTGGGTCGACTGGCTGAAGGGGCAGGGGGCGGGCGATGTCACCGTCCTTGGCTTCTCGCGCGGCGGCAACCAGGTCATGCGCTACGGCACTGGCAAGATCGACCCGGCGGTCAAGCGTATCGTCTTGCTGGCGCCGCTGACCTGGGACGAAAAGCGGGTCAGGGATGGCTACGAGATGGCCCATAACGCGCCGCTGCCCGCGCGCCTGGCCGATGCGGAAAAGCTCGTTGCCGCCGGCAAGGGCAGCGAAATGATGCGCGGGATTGGCTTCCTCAACTGCCCTGACGCGGCCGTCCGCGCCGATACGTTCGTGTCCTACTATCGCGACGATGGCGAGATGGACTCGCCCCAGTTCTTCTCCAAGATCCGCACGCCGGTTCTGGTCGTCGCCGGAACGGTGGACATGGTCGTCCCCGACCTCGCCGGCCGGGTCAAACAGGAGAAGAACCCCAACGTGCGTACCGCGATCGTCGATGGCGCGGATCACTTCTTCACCGATATCGTGTCCGACGATGCGGCTGCGGTGATCGCCAAATTCGTCAACGGGGACTAGAAACGGGCCAGCGCTTAGGGCTCCGCGCGAGCGCGATCCTCCCCGCCCGGATTCCCATCGGGAAACCGGCGCGGGGAGTTTCTTTTCTGCGTCTTCGCCGACCGTTTTGGCGGTTGAACGGTTGCGAACAGAAAACGGCTGTTTGCGAACATCGCGTAAATTTTCGCCGTGGTACCTGATCGTCCCGAAGAGGCGCGAGGGACAGTCCAGTCAGGCTCTCTCCCGCGCCACATTCAAACGTCACGATGGGATGGAGGTTATGATGGGAACGATCGGTACGATGGCGAAGGGCGCGGTTCTGGCCTCGGCGCTGGTCCTGGCGGGTGCGGCCGGGGCGAACGCGCAAGGCTTCGAGGTTTCGAGCGCCGATATCAAGGAGGGGCGCAAGCTCGCCGACGAACAGGTGTTCGACGGCTTCGGCTGCGAGGGCGGAAACGTCTCACCGGCCCTGCAGTGGAAAGGAGCGCCGGCCGAGGCGAAGAGCTTCGCCATTACGGTCTACGATCCCGATGCGCCGACCGGTAGCGGCTGGTGGCACTGGGTCGTCTTCAACATTCCGGCGAACGTTACCGCCCTGCCCAAGAACGCCGGCAATGCAGGGGCCAAACTCGTCCCCGCCGGCAGCGTGCAGAGCCGGACCGATTTCGGCAAGCCGGGTTTTGGCGGGGCCTGCCCGCCCGCGGGCGACAAGCCGCATCGCTACGAGTTCACCGTTCACGCGCTGAAGACCGACAAGCTGCCGCTCGACGAGAACGCGCCGGCGGCGATGGTCGGCTTCTATCTCAACCAGAACCTGATCGAGAAAACGACACTGCGCGCCTATTACGCACGGTGAATCGATACCCGCCGCCGTCCGCCGGATTCTTCGCCGGCGGCGGTTGGCGCGGACTGCCCATGACAATCGTTGCATGCGACACCGAAGGAGCAGGTTGACGTTATGAACGCCATTCGTCCGTCCCCCGATGATCGTCTTCCTGTGGCGGTCGTCACCGGTTTTCTCGGCAGCGGCAAGTCGAGCCTGCTCAACCGGCTGCTCAAGACCCCGGCAATGATGGGCACGGCGGTGATCGTCAACGAGTTCGGCGAGATCGGCATCGATCATGCCCTGATCGAAACGGCGCAGGAAGACACCATCCTGCTCGATTCGGGTTGTCTCTGCTGCTCCTCACATGGCGATCTTGCGCGGGCCTTGCGCGGTCTGCTCGACCGGCGCGGCAAGCATGCCGGCCGGTCGATCCGGCGGATCGTGATCGAAACCACGGGCCTTGCCGACCCGGCGCCGGTCCTGATCATGCTGATGTCCGATCCGCTGATCGTGGCGCGCTGCCGGCTGACGGCGGTGGCGACGACGGTCGATGCGGTCAATGGCTGGCGGACGCTCGATGCGCATATGGAAGCGGTCGAACAGGTCGCCTCGGCCACCCGGCTGATCGTGACCAAAACCGATCTGGCGGCGGAAGCCGAGATTGTACGGCTCGCGGCTCGGCTGCAGCGGCTCAATCGGGCGGCGCCGATCGCCCGCCGGGCCGCCGACAGCGCGGTGCCGGCCGATCTGTTCGACGGCGACGGTTTCGATACCGGCCGGGATGGGCCGGAGGCACGGGCCTGGCTCGCGGCAGACACTTACGAAGCGGGCGGCGGCGACAAAGGCGATGCAGGGCACGACCGCGCATCCCGCGCTGCGCACCGCCACGACGCGCGCATCCGTTCGTTCTGTCTTACCTACGACACGCCGTTCGAATGGGACCAGCTCGCCGCGTGGCTCGACAGCCTCGCGATTCATCGCGGGGACGATCTTCTGCGCATGAAGGGGCTGATCAATATTGCCGGCAGCGACCGGCCTGCGGTCATCCACGGCGTGCAGCGCCTGTTTCACCCGCCGGTCTGGCTGCCGACCTGGCCGGATGCGGACCGCCGCTCGCGCATTGTCTTCATCACCCGCGACCTCGACCGGGCGACGGTCGAAATCGCGCTAGCGGCCGGATCGCCGGCGGCGCGGCCTGCCGTCGCGCTCGTTCTCTGACGCCGGAAGGGCGAGGACGTCCCCATGGCATCTACCAATACCGCGCCCGTGACCCTGCGTCCGCTCGACCGGCTGACGGTGCGCGTTCTGATCGACAACGCAACCGACAGCCTGTCGAGCAATCCGCCTTTCGTGCAGACGGAATGGGTGGGTTTGCGCGCCGCGGGCATGGCCGTGCTCGATGGCGATTGCGTGTGCTGCGCCAATCACGGTCTGTCGCTGGTCGTCGCCGGCGAGGCGGAAGGGACGACATCGACCGTATTGTTCGATGCGGGGCCGGCCGGCTATGCGGTGCAGCGCAACGGTTTCCGGCTGGGCATCGATTTCGGGGCGATCGGCGCTGCGGTGCTGTCGCACGGGCACTGGGATCACGCCGGAGGGCTGCCGGCCGCGCTGTCGCTGATCCGCCAGCATAACAGGGGGCGGGATCTGCCGCTCTATGTCCATCCCGACATGTTCCGCCAGCGCGGCGCCCGGCAGGGCGACGGATCGGTCCTGCCGCACAAGCCAATTCCGGGCATCGAGGAGATGAGCGATATCGGCGCGCGGGTTGTCGTCGGAACGGGGCCGACCCTGCTGCTCGACGAGCGCTTCTTTCTGAGCGGCGAGATTCCGCGCCTGACCCCGTATGAAACCGGCTATCCGCCGCATGTCCGACGCGCGGCCGACGGCACGGACTGGGAGCCCGATCCCCTGATCATGGACGAACGGTTCCTCGCCGCCCATGTGCGCGGCAAGGGACTCGTGGTCTTCACCGCCTGCTCTCATGCCGGAGTGGTGAATGTGCTGACTGCGGCGCACGCGGCTTTCCCGGACATTCCCCTTTACGCCGTGATGGGTGGGCTCCATCTCGCCGGGCCGCCCGAAGCGCGCATCGTCGATACGGTGCGCGACCTTGCGGCGTTCGGGCTGCAACGCATCGTTCCGGCGCATTGCACCGGTTGGCGCGCGGTCGCCGCGCTGGCGGCGGCCTTTGGCGACGCCGTCGTTCCGGCGGCGGTGGGCAAGGGGTTCATGTTTTGAGGCGGCGCGCATCGATGCACGTCCGGCCGCTACGATGCGGCGCGCGGCGCCAGCAGGTCGCGGCGCACCGCCTCGAGATGGGTGCGCATGATCTGCTCCGCCGCCGCCGTGTCGCGATGGCCGATGGCAGCAACAAGCCGGCGATGATGGGTGGAATAGCCTTCCTGGCGCGGCCGGGTCAGCGTCTCGGTCTTGAGTCGCCCCCATATCTTGTCGTTGCGGACGGCGTTGAGGGCGTCGAACAGGGCAAGCAGCATGCGGTTACGCGCTGCCTCGGCGATGGCGCGATGCAGCCGGCTATCCCAGGCTTCGTAGGTCGCGATACTGGTCGCCGCATCGCCTTTGCGCAGGCAGTTTTCCATGCGCGCAAGGTCCTCGGCCGTCGCGTGCAGGGCGGCGAGCCTGGCGAGATGCGGCTCGATTGCCAACCGGGCCTCCATCACCTCGTCGGGGTTGGTCACCCGGGTGATCGCGGCATTGTCGGGACCGGCAGGGCGCAGGCCGACGAACGTCCCCTGCCCGACATGACGCCAGATGACGCCTTCGGCCTCAAGCGTCTCGAGCGCGCGGCGCAATGTGCCGCGGCTGATTTCGAGACGCTGGGCGAGCTCGCGTTCGGGCGGCAGGCGGCTGCCCCGGCCAATGCCGGTGTCAATGAGTTGGCGCAAACGATCGAGAGTCGGGGCGAGGCGGGACATGGCGGGAATCCGGGGCGGCTCAAATTTAATACCAATTTATTTATTGGTTCTAAATTGGTCAAGATTTTTATTGATTTAATCAGCGTAAAATCTGAGAATTTCTTATCTATTTACTGTACCAATATGATTATTGGTATAGATAGCCATTCTTTCCCGAGGACAACATGCGTTTGGTGACTTTCAGCGATGCCGCAGGGGCGCGTATTGGCGTCATCGAGGCGGACGAGGCGACGCTGGTCGATTTTTCCATCGCAGCCCCCGACCTGCCGCGCGACATGATTGCATTCATCGCCGCCGGCAAGCCGGCATTCGATAGGGCCCACCGCGCGATCGCCAGCGGCAAGGGCCGGATCGCGGCGCGCGCGGTCAGGCTTTGCGCGCCGATCCCCCGGCCGGCGAAGAACATCTTCTGCGTCGGCAAGAACTATCATGAGCATGCGCGCGAGTTTCATTCGAGCGGCTTCGACGCCTCGGCCGGCGCGAACGCCGTGCCCGATGTGCCGATCGTGTTCACCAAGCCGGCGACCACGGTTATCGGCCCAGGCGACGCGATCCCGGGCCATCTCGACCCGACGCAGTCGGTCGATTACGAGAACGAGCTGACCGCCGTCATCGGCAAGGGCGGGCGCAGCGTCCCCAAAACGCGGGCCTACAATCACGTGTTCGGCTACACGATCGTCAACGACGTGACCGCACGCACGATCCAGCATCGGCACAAACAATGGTTCCTCGGCAAAAGTATCGATGGCTTCTGTCCGATGGGGCCATGGATCGTGACCGCGGACGACATTCCCGATGTCGGCAAGATGCGGCTCATCACCCGCGTCAACGGCGAGGTGCGGCAGGACGCGCGGATTGCCGACCTGATTTTCGATATCCCGACGCTGATCGAGACGATATCGGCGAGCATCACGTTGGAGCCGGGAGACCTGATCGCCACCGGCACGCCGGCCGGCGTCGGCATCGGCTTCAAGCCGCCCAAGTATCTCAAGAAAGGCGATGTCGTCGCGCTGACCATCGAGCCGATCGGCACGCTCGAAAACACCGTCGCCTGACGCGACGCCCGACGCGCTGAAGAACGACAAACCTGAAACCGGAGGATCCGCCGATGAAACGCCTCGCTTCCGCCATGATCGGTCTTGCGTTGCTGCTGCCGGCGACGATCGCCGCGCAGGAATATCCCACCCGGCCGATCACCATGGTCGTGCCGTTTCCGCCCGGCGGCGTGGCCGATCAGACGGCCCGCCCCACCGCGTCGGCGATGGAGAAGCTGCTGCGCCAGCCGGTGGTCGTCAGCAACCGTCCGGGGGCCGCCGGCGCGGTCGGCATTTCCGTGGCCGCCAATGCGCGGCCCGACGGTTACACGATTCTGATGGCGCTATCGTCGATCTCGGTGATTCCCGAGGCGGACAAGCTGTTCGGCCGCCAGCCGGCCTATCAGTTGAATCAATTGACGCCCATCGCGCTGATCACCGCCGATCCGACGATCCTGGTCGTGCCGGCGGACAGCCCGTGGAAGACTTTGGCCGACTTCGTCGCCGATGCGAAAAAACGCCCGGGCGAGATTTCGTATTCGTCGTCGGGCGTTTACAGCACGCTGCACCTGGCGATGGAAATGTTCGCCAGCGCCGCGGATATCAAGCTCAAGCATGTGCCGTTCAACGGCGCGGGCCCGGCCCTGACCTCGCTGCTCGGCGGCCATGTGCAGGCGCTCGCCTCCGGTCCCGGCGTCGTCGTGCCGCATATAGAGGCGGGCAAGCTGCGACCGCTCGCCAACTGGGGGGCTGCGCGCGTCGCGGCCCTGCCGGATGTGCCGACCTTCCAGGAGCTGGGCTACAAGGACGTCGAATTCTACATCTGGGCCGGGCTGTTCGCCCCGGCGCAAACGCCGGCGCCGCTGATCGGCAAGCTGCGCGACATCACCCGCGCGGCCGTCAACGACGCCGAGTTCCTGGGCACGCTCAAGAATATGCAGACGCCGCGCGCCTATCTCGATGCGCCCGAGTTCCAGAAGTTCCTCGACAAGGATGCCGCCCGCCTCGCCGAAGCGGTGAAGCGGATCGGCAAGGTCGAATAGCGGCCGGACAACAACGTCGCACGACGCCATACAACGAAACGCACGAGGAATCGCCATGACCGACGCAAATCCCGATCCCGGCCCGACGTCGCCGGGATTCTGGCGGACCGACCGGATATCCGGGGCGGTGCTGCTGGGGCTCGCCGTGGCGATTGCGTGGGAAACGCGCGTTCTACCGCTGGGCACGTTCGGCCATCCGGGCCCCGGCGCAATGCCGATGGCGCTGGCCTTTCTTCTCGGCCTGTGCGCGACGATGGTGATCGTCGGCGGCGGCGACGCGCCGCCGCTGCGCGCCATCCGCTGGCAGGAGGGGGGTCACGCCGCCGGCATCCTCGGCTCGGCGGCGTTCGCAGCGCTCGCCCTGGAAACGCTCGGCTATCGCCTGACCATCCTCGCCATCCTTGTCTTCCTGCTCGGGGTCATGGAGCGGCGGTCGCCGGTCGCGGTCGCCCTGGCCTCGTTCGGCATTTCCTTCGGCACCTATTTCGTCTTTGCCGATCTCCTCAAGGTCGTGCTGCCGACCGGTCCGTGGGGCCTGTAATGATCGAAACCTTTCAGAATCTCTTTCTCGGGTTTTCGATCGCGCTTCAGCCGGGCGTGCTTCTTTACGCCGTCGTCGGCTGCGTCGTCGGCACGCTGGTCGGCATGATGCCCGGCCTCGGGCCGCTCGCCGGCATCAGCCTGCTGTTGCCGATCACTTTCGGGCTCAACCCGACGGTCGCCATCGTCCTGCTCGCCGGCATTTATTACGGCGCGATGTATGGCGGCTCAACCACGTCGATCCTGATGCGCCTGCCGGGCGAGGCCGCCTCGGTGATGACCTGCATCGACGGCTATGCGATGACGAAAAAGGGCCGCGGCGGTGCGGCGCTGGCGATCGCGGCGATCGGCTCGTTCGTCGGCGGCACGCTGAGCCTCGTCGCGCTGATGCTGATCGCGCCGCCGCTGGCCGATTTCGCGCTGCGCTTCGGGCCGCCGGAATACACGGCGCTGCTGATGCTGGGGCTGCTCGTCCTCGCCTATATGAGCGGGGGATCGATGGCGAAAACCTTGGCCATGGCGACGCTCGGCTTGCTGCTGGGCACGGTCGGCATCGACACGATGACCGGGTTCCTGCGCTTCCAGTACGGCATCATCGATCTCGGCGACGGTCTCGGCGTCGTTCCGGTGGTGGTCGGCCTGTTCGGCATTTCGGAAATCCTCCTCACCATGGGCGGGGCCTCGACCGCCACGGTGCGCAAGCCGACCCTGGCCGAGATGCTGCCGACCCGCACCGAAATGCGCGAATCGGTCGGCCCGATCGGCCGCGGCAGCGTTCTCGGTTTCATCATCGGCATCATTCCCGGATCGGCGCATATCGTGTCGTCCTTCGCCTCGTACGCGATCGAACGCCGCGTGGCGAAGCGGCCCGAGGAATTCGGCCAGGGCGCGGTCGCCGGCGTCGCCGGGCCCGAAACGGCCAACAACTCGGCCGCGTGCGGCGCGTTCGTGCCGATGCTGGCCTTGGGCGTGCCCTCCGGCCCGATCCCGGCGGTGATGCTGGCGGCGCTGATGGTCCACGGCGTGTCGCCCGGCCCGCTGCTGATCGAACAGCAGCCGGGCCTGTTCTGGGGCTTCATCGCCAGCATGTATGTCGGCAACGTCGTGCTGCTGATCCTCAACCTGCCGCTGATCGGCGTGTTCCTGTGGCTGCTGCGGATTCCTTTTCCGTATCTCTATCCGCTGATCCTGGTCTTCTGCTTGCTTGGCGTTTACGCGGTGAACCAGAGCGTGGTCGACGTTTGGATCATGGTGGCGGTTCGTGGTTGCCGGGGTCATCGTGATGCTGAGTCTGGCGCCGCTGATCTTCCGCCGGCTCGATTGGCGCCGTCGCATGGGGTTGGCGACGAGCAGCGACGACTAGGCCGCCCCATGCGACCCTTCGGCCCGGTGCGGATTTCCTTCCCTCGCACCGGGCCGCTTTTTTTGCCGTAAAAATGCCCAGATTTCCCTTGATTCTCCGCCGGCAGCTTTCCATAGTCGCGCCGCCCGCTGCTGCGCTGCAACATTTCTGTCCGGATTCGGTCTTTTGCCTTACCTGCTCTACGCGATGCTTTCTTACCGTCGGCCAGCGTGATGGATTCTTCACGCCCCCGGGCGTCGTGGATTCGCGATCTGCTGGCGCTCACCGTCCTCATCGGGCTCTTGTTCGGCGCATTTATCGGCCAGCGGCCGCTCGGCGTGCCGAGCGAGGCGCGCTATGCGGAAATCCCGCGCGAGATGGTGGCGACCGGCGACTGGGTGACGCCGCGCCTTAACGGGGTGAAGTATTTCGAGAAACCGCCGCTGTTCTACTGGATCCAGGCGGCGGCGATCGAAGCGTTCGGCACGTCCGAGGCGGCGCTGCGCTTCACCACGGCGGGATTTGGGCTCTTGAGCTGTCTGCTTGTCTATATAGGCGGGCGGCGGCTTTACAGCCGCGCTGCCGGCCTGCTCGGCGCCGGGGTGCTGGCGACATCGCTTCTCCATTTCGGCCTGAGTCGGGTGATCCTGCTCGACATGCCGGTGAGCTTCTTTATTTCGGCGACGCTGCTCGCCTTTCTCCTTGCCGTTCGCGCGCCGCCGGGGCGCGAGCGTTCGGTCCTGCTGTACCTTGCCTATGCAATGGCGGCCGGCGCGGTGCTGACCAAGGGGCTGATCGGCATCGTGCTGCCGGGGCTGGTCGTGTTTGTCTGGCTGGCGGTCACGGGGCAGTGGCGGCTGCTGCGCGAGGTGCATCTGCCGACGGGCCTGCTCCTGTTCCTCGTCCTCGCCGTGCCGTGGCACATCATGGCCGGCTCGCGGACGCCGGAATTCTACTGGTTCTATTTCGTCCACGAGCATTTCCTGCGCTTCGTGACCAAGATTCACAACCGCTACCAGCCGCCGTGGTTCTTCATCCCGATCATCCTGCTCGGCTTCCTGCCGTGGGTGGTGTTCCTCGGGCAGGCGACAGGGCGGGCGGTCGCCGAGGCCTGGCGCGACCGCCGCCGGCATCAGAACGAGATGTTCCTGCTGCTCTGGGTTCTGCTGATTTTCGCCTTTTTCTCGGCATCGGATTCGAAGCTCATTCCCTATATCCTGCCGGTCTTTCCGCCGCTGGCGATTTTCATCGGCCGTTACCTCGCCGACGGCTTCGCCGACGCCGTCGTGCCGCGCGGCATGCGAGCCGGGTTCACCGCCTTTGCCGGGTTGTGGAGCGCGCTCGCCATCGCCGCGCTCGCCGTGCTCGCCTTTCCCGAACGCCTGATCGGGGCGGAGAATGCTGGCGAGATGCATGTCGCCGGCTGGCTCGTGCCGGCGACCGCCGGAAGCCTGGTGCTGGGTGCTGCGGCGGCCATCGTCGTCGTGCGCCGCGGCGGCCTGATAGCCTCGCTCGTCGTCATGTTCGTCGCTGCCGTGTCGGTCAATCTTCTCGGCGACGCCTTGGTCGGCCGCTATCAGCTGCGCTCGATCAAGCCGCTGGCCGAAATTCTCAACCAGCGCCTCAAGCCCGGCGACGAGGTGGTGACCTACCGCAACTACCATCAGGACTTGCCGGTCTATATCGGGCGCACGGTGACCATCGTCGAATGGACCGGCGAGCTTGAGTTCGGCACGACAATCGAGGACACCAGCGGTTGGATGATCGAGGATGCGACGTTCTGGGAACGCTGGCGGGGGCCTAAAACTGTTTATATGATCGTTCCGCCGTGGCGATTCGACGGACTCCGGGCCGATCCGACCAACCGGATTTACGAGGTCGCGCGGACCGAACGTTTCGTGCTGGCCGTCAACCGGGACGACCCAAAATGAAGTATATGCCGCTGATCCTGCTCGGGGTGCTGCTCAACGCGGGCGCGCAGCTGGCGCTCAAGCAGGGCATGCGCCAGGTCGGGCATTTCGACTTCGCGCTGGCCAATTTCGGCCCGATCGGCCTCCAGGTGGCGGGCAATCTCTTCGTCCTGTTCGGCCTCGTGCTCTATGTGGTCAGCGTCGCGGTGTGGCTGCTGGTCCTGTCGCGGGTCGAGGTGAGCTACGCCTATCCGATGCTCAGCATCGGCTACATCGTCAACGCGGTTGCGGCCTTCTATCTGTTTAACGAGAACCTGACGGCGATGCGGATCATCGGCATCCTCGTCGTGATCCTCGGCGTCTACCTGATCGCGCGCGGGTAGGGGGGGCGGTGGACGACAAACCAGCCCGGCCCTTCCTGCCGTTTGCGCGGCCCTCGATCGACGAGGCCGAGATCGCCGAGGTCGTCGCCTGCCTCAAATCCGGTTGGCTCGCCACCGGCCCGCGCGTCCAGAAATTCGAGGCGGCGCTCGCCGAATATTTCGGCGGGCCGCGCGTGCTCGCCGTCACCTCGGCGACCGCCGGGCTGCATCTCGCCCTTCTCGCGCTCGGCCTCAAACCGGGCGACGAGGTGATTACCACGCCGCTGACCTTCGTCGCCACGCTCAACACCATCGTCCAGGCCGGCGGCCGGCCGGTGCTGGCCGATGTCGAACCCGATACGTTCAACCTCGATGTCGGCCGCGTCGCCAAGGCGATCACGCCGCGGACGCGGGCGATCGTGCCGGTGCATTTTGCCGGTCTGCCGGTCGATCTCGACCCGCTTTACGACCTGGCGCGGGCGAAGAATCTGCGTGTGATCGAGGATTGCGCCCACGCCATCGGCGCCGAATACAAGGGCCGGCGTCTCGGCGCCTTCGGCGACATTCAGGTGTTCAGCTTCCATCCCAACAAGAACATGACCACCGGCGAGGGCGGCGCGGTCGTCACCCGCGATGCCGACGTGGCGCGCGCGGTGTCGACGATGCGTTTCCACGGCATCGACCGCGAGGCCTTCAACCGCTTCAGCAAGGCCGGCAGCCAGGAGTACGACGTCGTCGCGCCCGGCTATAAATACAACATGATGGATTTGCAGGCGGCGCTCGGCCTGCATCAGCTCGCCAAGGTCGACGGCTTCAATGCTCGCCGCGGCGCGCTCGCCGCGCGTTACCAGAAGCTGTTCGCCGGCTGGCGTCAGATCGAGCTGCCGCAGCCGGCGACGTTTCCGCACCGCCACGCCTGGCATCTGTTCACCGCCCTGATCGACGACAAGACAACCGGGCTCGCTCGCGACGAATTCATCGCCGCGATGAAGGAGCAGGATATCGGCGTCGGGCTCCACTACACGGCGGCGCATCTCTTCGCCTATTACCGGCGGGAGTTCGGCTTCAAACCGGGCGATTTCCCCGAGGCCGAGCGCATTTGCGCGCGCATCTGCAGCCTGCCCCTATTTCCCGACATGACCGAGGCCGATCAGGATCGCGTCGTCGGCGCGATGGCCGTCGTCCTCGGCCGGGCCAACGCCTAAGGGGGATGCAAATGTCGCTACGCTCTTCGCCCACCCCCGATCTGGCGCCAGCCGGCGCATTGCGCGCGCCCTATGTCAGCGTCGTCGTCCCGGTCTATAACGAAGAAGGCAACATCAAGACGCTGTTCGACCGGTTGACCGCGGCGCTCGACAATCTCGGCAAGCCGTTCGAGATCCTGTTCGTCGACGACGGCAGCCGCGACCGCTCGGTCGAAATCCTCATCGGCTTGCACCGGGCGCGGCCGCGCGAGGTGCGGGTGATCGAGCTTGAGCGCAATTACGGTCAGCACATGGCGATCATGGCCGCCTTCGAGAAGGCGCGCGGCGAGATCGTAGTGACGATCGACGCCGATCTGCAGAACCCGCCCGAAGAAATTGGCAAGCTGCTCGCCGCCATCGAGCGCGGCCACGACGTCGTCGGCGGCTACCGCAAGAACCGGCAGGACAGCCCGTTCCGCCGCTGGAGCTCGCTGCTGATCAATGGCGTCCGCGCCCAGACCACCGGCATTGAGATGCGCGACCAGGGCTGCATGCTGCGCGCTTATCGCCGCGATGTTGTCCGCCGGATGGTCGACAGCCGCGAAAGTTCGACCTTCATTCCGGCGCTCGCCCAGTATTATGCGATCAATCCGGCCGAAATCGAGGTCGAGCATGCGGCGCGCACGGTCGGCGCGTCGAAATACAATCTTTACCGGCTGATCCGGCTCAATTTCGACCTGATGACCGGGTTCAGCCTGGTGCCGCTGCAGGTCTTCACCCTGTTCGGCATGGGCGTGTCGGCGCTCAGCCTGCTGCTGGTCATCTATCTCGCCTTCCGCCGCCTGATCATCGGGCCCGAGGCGGAGGGCCTGTTCACCCTGTTCGGCATCCTCTATTTCCTGGTCGGGGTCGGCATTACCGGGCTCGGCATCGTCGGCGAATATGTCGGCCGCATCTATCAAGAGGTGCGCCGCCGCCCGCGCTTCGCGATCAAGACGGTCCATGAACGGCTCGACGAGTAGCGGCGGCATCGTCGTTTTTGGCTATAGCGACGTCGGCTATGAGTGTCTCGACCTGCTGATTGCGCGCGGCGAGAATGTGCGCTGCGTTTTCACCCACGCCGACGCGCCGGGCGAGCGCGTCTGGTTCCGTTCGGTCGCCGAACTTGCCCGCCGCCACGGCATCCCCGTCATCCTCGCCGAACCGCAGGACGGACCGGAGGTCGCCGAAACGGTGAAGCGACTGGCGCCGGACCTGATCCTCTCCTTCTATTACCGGCGAATGATCCCGATGGCGGCGCTCGATCGTGCGCGGCGCGGCGCATTCAACATGCACGGCTCCCTGTTGCCCAAATATCGCGGGCGTGCGCCGGTCAACTGGGCGGTGCTGCATGGCGAACGCGAAACCGGCGTGACCCTCCATCGCATGGCCAAGCGCGCCGATGCCGGCGCCATCGTCGACCGGGAAGCGGTGGCGATCGGCCCCGAGGAAACTGCGTTCGAGGTGATGCAAAAGCTCGTGCCCGCCGCGCGGCGAGTGCTTGAGCGACAGATCGATGCGTTGAAGCGCGGGGCAGCGCCGCGCATCGTCCAAGACGAATCGCAGGCGAGCTATTTCGGC
The DNA here is from genome assembly GCA_016195145.1 of Rhodospirillales bacterium. Lineage (GTDB taxonomy): Bacteria > Pseudomonadota > Alphaproteobacteria > CACIAM-22H2 > CACIAM-22H2 > JACQAF01. The sequence continues at coordinate 7,379 of JACQAF010000161.1, read as the reverse complement.
GGCCGGCGGCCGGAGGACGGGCGTATCGACTGGCGGCAGCCGGCGCAGCGCATCGTCGATCTTGTGCGCGCGGTGGCCGAGCCGTTTCCCGGCGCGTTCACCCATCTCGACGGCCGGCGGCTATATGTCTGGCGGGCCCATGCCGGCGCGGGCGCGGGGCGGCCGGGCGAGGTGGTTTCCTCGACGCCGTTGCGCGTCGCGGCGGGCGAGGGGACGGTCGAGATCGGGCACTGGCAGTGGGATGGCGGGCCCATCGTCGAATCGCCGGCCGGCGGGGAGGCTCCCGCCGCCGGCCGCATTCTCGATTAATTATTTGATATAAAAAGCGTATTTTTGGCTTCTTTGGTGCGCGGTCTCTTGTATTCTGGCGCCCGCGTGCCCCCATCCCGAGCGGAGAAACGAGTCCCCCGTGAGTCTTAAAATCCTGATCCTCGGCGTCAACGGTTTCATCGGCAGCAATCTCAGCGAATACATCCTGAAGCATCGCGACTGGTCGATCTTCGGCATGGATATTCAGTCGGGGAAGCTGGAGAAGTGCCTCGGCAATCCGCGCTTCACCTTCGTCGAGGGCGACATCACGATCAATCGCGAGTGGGTGCAATACCACGTCAAGAAATGCGACGTGGTGATTCCGCTGGTCGCCATCGCTACCCCGGCGACCTATGTGAAGGACCCGCTGGCGGTGTTCGAGCTCGACTTCGAGGCCAACCTCGCCATCGTGCGCGACTGCGTGCGCCACAAGAAGCGCATCCTGTTCCCCTCGACCTCCGAGGTGTACGGGATGAATCCCGAGCGCGAGTTCGACGAGGAGACCTCGAACTTCGTTCTCGGGCCGATCAACAAGCAGCGCTGGATCTACGCCTGCTCGAAACAGCTTCTCGACCGGGTGATCTATGGCTACGGCTTCGAGAAGCGCCTGCAATACACGCTGTTCCGGCCGTTCAACTGGATCGGGCCGAAGCTCGACAACATCTGGGCGGCGAAGGAGGGCAGCTCGCGCGTGCTGACGCAATTCGTCGGCAATATCATTCGCGGCTCGAACGTCTATCTGGTCAATGGCGGCAGCCAGCGACGCTGCTTCCTTTATATCGACGACGCGGTCGAGGCGCTGGTGCGCATTATCGAGAACAAGAACGGCGGGGCGGACGGGCGCATCTTCAATATCGGCGACGCGCGCAACGACATGTCGATCCGCGAACTGGCCGAGATTCTGGTCGAGATGATCGGATCGTACCCCGGTTACGCCGAGGCGGCGCGCAAGGCGAAGATCGTACCGATCGAATCCAAGGAATATTACGGCGCCGGCTACGAGGATATCCTCGTGCGCGTGCCCTCGATCCGCAACGCCGAAACCCATCTCGGCTGGCGGCCGACGACCGACCTCAAGACGGCGATCCGCAAGACGCTCGACTACTATCTGCTCGCCGGCCCGACCGATTCGGCGGACCTTCGAGAGACCCCGACGACCCCATGAGCCATCTCCGGCTCGCGATCAAGGTCGATGTCGACACCGACCGCGGCACGCGCATCGGCGCGCCGGCGTTGGCCGAAATGCTGACCGCGCGGGGCGTCCGCGCGACGTTTCTGTTCTCGCTCGGCCCCGACAACACCGGCCGCGCGATCAAGCGCATTTTCCGCAAGGGCTTTTTCGCCAAGGTGTCGCGCACCAACGTGGTGGCGCTTTATGGCTGGCGCACGCTGCTGAACGGCGTGCTGTGGCCGGGGCCGAACATCGCGCGGCGCAACGCGGCGACGATGCGCGCCATCGAGGCGGCGGGGCACGAGGTCGGCATCCATTGCTGGGACCATGTGCGCTGGCAGGACGGCCTCGCGCGGATGGACGCGGCCGCGGCTGACGCCGAATTCGCCAAGGCGCATCGCGCATTCGCCGATGTCTTCGGCCGGCCGGCGCGCACCGCCGGGGCCGCCGGCTGGCAGGCCGATACCAACAGCCTGGCCGCCTATGACGCGGCCGCGCTCGACTACGCCAGCGACGCGCGCGGCACGACGCCGTTTTTCCCGCATTGCGACGGGCGGACCTTCCGTACGCTCCAGATACCGACCACCCTGCCGACGCTCGACGAGCTGCTCGGCCGGCCCGAATATCCCGAGAGCAGGCTGATCGACGCCTATCGGCGCCTGCTCGCCGCCGACCGGCTTAACGTGATGACCGTCCATGCCGAGATCGAAGGCATGGCCCGCAAGGCGTGGTTTGCCGATTTTCTCGCTGCGATGGCCGGGGCGGGAGTGGCCTTCGTCAATCTCGGCGATACGGCGCGCGAGCTGCTCTCCCGGCCATCGGGCATTCCCGTGGCGCGACTGGTCGCCGGTACGGTCGACGGGCGGTCGGGGACGCTCGCCGTCCAGGGAGCCGCGTCCGCGTAACCTTTGGGGCCTGGGCGGCCAACTCTTTCGGCCTGCCTACGCCCGCATTGTTGCCGCTCGCCGCATTTGCTACGAATGCGTCAATCCCGCCGTCAGGAGAACCCGCATCATGGCCGCCAAGCCGCTCGATGAAACCGCCCGGGGCGTCTATATCATCTCGGCGACGCCCTTTACCGAGGCGGGCGATATCGATTTCGACAGCACCGACCGGCTGGTCGATTTCTATCTCGACGGGCGGGTCGACGGCATTGTCATTCTCGGCGTGATGGGCGAAGCGCCGAAGCTGTCGGCAGCCGAATCGTTGGAATTCGCCGAGCGGGTGCTGAAGCACGTTAACGGCCGCGTGCAGGTGGTCGTCGGCGTGTCGAGCGCCGGCAACCTCAATCTCAAGCGGCTGACCGACAAGGTGATGACGCTGGGCGCGGCGGGCGTGATGGTCTCGCCGATGGCCGGCCTCAAGACCGACGAGCAGATCGAGACCTATATCGCCGGCGCAATCAGGGATTTGGGGCTGCAGGTGCCGATCGTGCTCCAGGATTATCCGCAGCTCACCGCCGTCCACATGTCGGCGTCGCTGCTCAACCGGCTCTTCGCCCATCACCCGAGCCTCAAGATGCTCAAACACGAGGACGTGCCGGGCCTGCGCAAACTCGCCAAGGTGCGCGCCGCCGAGGCGAAGGGCGAACGCCGGCGGATCAGCATCCTGGTTGGCAATAGCGGCATGTTCCTGCCGCAGGAGCTGGGCCGCGGCGCCGACGGGGCGATGACCGGCGTCGCCTATCCCGAAATGCTGGTCGGCGTGTGCGAGAAGTTTTTCGCCGGCGATGTCGAGGGTGCGGCCGATCTCTACGACGCCTATCTGCCGATCGTCCGTTACGAGAACCAGCCCGGTATCGGCCTCGCCGTGCGCAAGGAAATCCTGCGCCGCCGCGGCGTGATCGGGACGGCGGCGCTGCGCGCGCCGGGCGCGGCGCTCGACGCCGACGACCATAAGGAGCTCGATGGCTTGATCGCCCGTCTCGAACGCCGGCTCGGCGATCTCGCGCAGCCGTTGCGGCGGCTGCGCTCGGCCGGATAAGCGCGGCCGGCGATGGCGCCCGGCCTGTGTCGGGACTGCCTGTCGCCGCTCGACCGCGCGGGCGAGGCCGAACGCTGCCCGCGTTGCGGATCGACCCGGCTTCTGTTCCATCCCGAATTGTTCGCGCTCGCCTTCGCCCATGTCGATTGCGACGCCTTCTACGCCTCGGTCGAGAAGCGCGACGACCCAACGCTTGCCGACCGGCCGCTGATCGTCGGCGGCGGCCGGCGCGGCGTGGCGACGACCGCCTGCTATATCGCGCGGCGCTACGGCGTGCGCTCGGCGATGCCGATGTTCAAGGCGCTGAAGCTGTGCCCGCAGGCGGTAGTCATCCGCCCCGACATCGCCAAATACGCCCGCGTCAGCCGCGACGTGCGGGCACTGTTCGACGAGGCGACGCCGCTGGTCGAGCCGGTGTCGCTCGACGAGGCGTATCTCGACCTAGCGGGGACCGAGGCCGTGCATCGCCGCCCGCCGGCGTTGACGCTGGCCGGGCTCGCGCGGCGGATCGAGACCGAGATCGGCATCACCGTGTCGATCGGCCTCAGCTTCAACAAGTTTCTCGCCAAGCTGGCTTCGGAAATCGACAAGCCGCGCGGCTTCGGCGTAATCGGCCGGCAGGAGGCGCGCGGTTTTCTCGCCGGGCGGCCGGTACGGGTCATTCCCGGCGTCGGCGCGAAGCAGGAGGCCCGGCTCACCGCCGACGGTATCGCCATGATCGGCGATCTGCAGCGGGTCGGGGCGGACGAGCTCGGCCGGCGCTATGGCGCGTTCGGCCGGCGCCTCGCCCATCTCGCCGAGGGGGAGGATTCGCGCGAGGTGGAACGGGACCACGAGGCGAAGATATTGTCGGCCGAGACCACCTTCGAGACCGACCTTGCCGCCCTGCCGGCGCTGGAGGAGGAATTGTGGCCGCTCTGCGAAAAACTCGCCGGTCGCCTCAAACAGGCCGGGCTGGTCGGGCGGACGGCGGTACTCAAGCTCAAGACGGCCGATTTCCGCCTGCTGACCCGCCGTCACCAGTTGGACCGGCCGACCCAGCTCGCCGAGGCGATGTTCCGGGCCGCCCGCCCCTTGCTTGCCCGCGAGGCCGGCCGGCGACGCTTCCGGCTGATCGGCATCGGACTCGACGATCTGATGCCGGCCGTCGAGGCTGGCCCGCCGGCCGATCTGTTTGGAGGTCCGGACGACCGGCTGGAGGCGGTTGAACGGGCGATCGACCGGGTACGGGAGAAATTCGGGCCCGCCAGCATCGGCAAGGGCCGGGGGTTGAAACCCGTCCGCCCCCGGGGCCAGGCCAAAAAGAGCCGTTAAGGCCGGCAGGCGGCCGGCGCTATCCGGCAAGATATTGTCCGGTTAACCCTTTTCGCCGCTATGGGCGATGGATTACTATGCCGCACCCATGACGCCCCAAGACATCCTCAAAATCTTAACCAGTCACGAACGTTGGCTTAATCAGCAACCGGGAGGATCGAGGGCGAATTTCACCCTGGCCGATCTGCACGGCGTGAGTCTGGAAAAGGCCAACCTACGTTCGGCCAAGCTGTCGGGGGCCAATCTGTCGCGGGCGGTGCTGAGCGAGGCCAACCTCAACCAGGCCGATCTGTTCGCCGCCAATCTCGACCGCGCCGACCTGACCTTCGCCGATATTTCGGGGGCCGATCTGCGCGGGGCCTATCTGCGCGGGGCGAAGCTGAACGGCGCCAATATGCGCGACGTCGATTTGCGCGGTGGCACGCTGCTCAACTCGCAGAGCAAGAATGGGCTCAGCGTCGTCGCCGCCGATCTCGGCGGTGCGGAGATGGAAAAGGCGGTGCTGGCGCGGGCAAACGTAACCGGGGCCGACCTGTCCAACGCCAAGCTCAACGATGCCGATTGCTCGGGCGCGCGGATGACGGGGTGCAATCTGTCCAAGGCGACGCTGGCGCGGGCCAATCTGTCGGGGGCCGATCTCAAGGGCGCGAGCTTCGCCGGCGCCACGCTGACCGGGGCCAATCTGCGCGGCGCCGACCTCACCGGCGTGATCGTCGACGGGGCCAATATGCGCGGCGCCGATCTCACCGGGGCGACGCTGACCGGCATCGACCTCAGCAAGGCCGATATTACCGGCGCGAACCTCGCCCGCTCGGCCGATTCGTTTTCCGACGCGATCCAGAAAACCTTGAGCGACCACCAGGAGTGGATCCGCTCCGATGGCCGTTCAGGCGAGCGCGCCAATCTCAGCGACGCCGACATGAGCCATATCGACCTGACCAACGTCAATCTGAGCGGGGCGACGCTGCGCGGCGCGAAGCTGATCGGGGCGAAATTGCGCGGCGCGTCGATGATCATGACCGATCTGTCGAGCACGGCGCTCGTCGGGGCCGATCTGACGGGCGCGCATCTCGACGGGGCCAATCTCTCGCACGCCGATCTCAGCAAGGCGAAGCTCACGGGCGCGAACCTGGCGGCGGTCGACATGAAAGGCCCGGACGGCAAACCGACCGGGCGGCTATGGGCGGCCAATCTCGCCGCCTGTAATTTCAGCGAAGCCGATCTCAGCGAGGCCAATCTGTTCAAGGCCAATCTGACCGACGCCAACCTCGCCAAGGCCAATCTGAGCAAGGCGAAGCTGACCGACGCCAATCTCGAAAACGCCAATCTCGACGGCGCAAATCTCGACGGCGCGGCGATGCCGCGATCGTAGAGAATTCCTTGCCGGCGCGTGACGCCGGTTACTGCCCCGTCTGGCGGCGGAAGGGGACGGTCTTGCCAGCGGCCAATCGCCGGCGCACCCGCGGCATGACCTCTTCGGCCATCAGCCGCATCGAGCGGCGCACGCGATCGTCGGTCATCAGGCCGAAATTCATCAGCGCCATGACGTGATTCACCCCCATTTCGCGCAGGCGGACCAGTTTCTCGACCACCGTATCGACCGACCCGAACAGGCCGAGGCCGCTTTTGAGGATATCGTCAAAGGTCTGGCGCTTGGCATAGAGCCGCGTTTCGACGTAAAGATCGAACGCCTCGGCCGCTTCGCGCCGGCACGCCGCGTCGCTTTCCGCGACATGGGTGTGGAAGGCGAACAGGCCGTCGCCGGTCTCGGGCGCGAGGCCCGCTTCGGCGCGGCCTTTGCGAAACTCGGCGGCCATCGCGCCGACTTCCTCGAAACGGTCGACCGAAGCATAGGGCACGCACATGATGTCGTGACCCTGGCGGCCGACGAAATACGCCCCTTCGCGCTTGAGAACGGCGACATAGATCGGTGGGGTGGGCCGTTGCACCGGCAGGACGTTGAGCGCCACGCTGTCGAAGGCGGTGAACTTGCCTTTGAAATCGAGCCGTTCGCCGGCCAGCGCCCGCTTGAGGACGGCGAGCGCCTCGTCGAAACGTTCGCGCTTTTCGGCTCCATCGATGGCGTAGCCGGCGAATTCGTGCTTGAGGTAGCCCGAGCCGACGCCCAGCACCAGCCGCCCGCCCGACAGCAAATCGGCCATGGCGTAGTTTTCGGCGACGGTAAGCGGATGGTGGAAGGGAAGGATGGCGACCGCCGAGCCGAGGCGGATGCGCTTCGTATGCGCGGCCAGGGCCGCGATCATCACCGCCGGATTGGGGATGACGCCGTATTCATGGAAATGGTGTTCGGCGACGAAGAAGCTATCGTAGCCCAGCTCGTCGGCCAGCTCCGCCTGGCCGATCAGCTCGCGATAGAGCTCGGCGACGGTGCGGCCGCGGGTCGGGTAATGGTCCTGGACGGAAAAGGCCGACAGGCGCATCGCCTGGTCGGCGCCGACATATTCGGGTCCGGGCATCGACATGAGCATCTCCCCTCGTGGCGTTGTGAGGGGGATTGTGGGCCAAGACCGCCGCGCGCTCAAGCCGCGCCGGCGGCACGGATCAGCGCATGTGGCGGTAGACGAAGGCGGGCAGGGCGAAG
>JACQAF010000160.1 GCA_016195145.1 Rhodospirillales bacterium | reverse complement strand
CTTAATCCGGCGCTGTCGCTGTTCGCGTTCGTCCCGTTTCTCGGCTGGCTGATCGTTCTGGTCATCCTGTCGTTCAGCCGCTGGCCGAGCGTCGAGCGAGGGGCGCAGTCGTGAGCGGCGGGGGGGTCTTCATGGTCAATGGTTTCAGTCCGCTGTTCTGGACGATGACGGCCGGCATGTTCGTCCTTGTCCTGCTGATCAGCGTACCGATCGTCTGGATGGTGGTACGCGTCCTGCACAAGGCGGGTTATTCGGGCTGGTGGGCGGTCTTCGCCGTCCTCGCCGTTTTCAGCCATATCATGGCGGTGGTCTTCGTCATCCTTTTATGGGTCTTCGCCTTCGCCGAATGGCCGCATCTGCGGCCGGCGGCACAGACCCTGCCGCCGCCGCAAGCCTGAGCCGGAAATCCCTCCTGCCGGCGCGCTAACGCCGCGCGTACTGGGTCTTGCCGAACAGGACGTCGCGCGCCTTCTCGTCGATCGGCCCGGTGCGCCGCCGGTCGACAAGCAGCGCGAGGGCTTTCTTGACCGCCGGGCGTTCGTCGATCGTCTCGAACCAGCGCTTGAGATTGGGATAGTCCTCCAGCTTCTGGCCCTGGCGTTCATAGCCGCGCAACCACGGGTCTCGTTGGTGTAGCGGTCGATGGCGTATTGGATCTTCTCCGGCGCGTAGATGCGGAAATGGTGGGTCTGGCCGAGCATCGGTCCGACGCCGCCCATCTGGAACATCAGCCATTCGAGCACCTTGTAGCGCCCGCGCGCATCCTTGGGGCAGAAGCGACCGGTCTTTTCGGCGAGATAGATCAGGATCGCCCCCGATTCGAAGACCGAGATCGGCTTGCCGTCCGGGCCGTCGCTGTCGACGATGGCCGGCATCCGGTTATTGGGGCTGATCTTGAGGAAATCCGGCTTGAACTGGTCGCCGGCCTGGATATCGATCGGGATGACGTTATAGGGCGTCCCGGTCTCCTCGAGCATGATCGAGATTTTGTAACCGTTGGGCGTGGGCCAGACATAAAGGTCGATCATCGGCATAGGCTCCTGACGAATCGGGGGATAGGGTTAAGGGAAGTGTAGCCGACCGCCCTCCGCGATCCAGCCCTTTTCGGCTGCATCGCGGGGCGGCGAAACGACCCTTGCGGGGCGCGGGCGAGGCCCTATACTCCGGCCGCAATTTTCGGCCCCGGCGACGGTTCCGTGCGGCCCCGAAGCAACGAGGAGTTTTCATGAAAGGCGCGGTCCAGAAGCCGGCCGGCAAACCGGTCAAGAAGGTGGTCCTGGCCTATTCGGGCGGGCTCGACACCTCGGTCATCCTCAAATGGCTGCAGACGACCTATGACTGCGAGGTGGTGACCTTCACCGCCGATATCGGCCAGGGCGAGGAAGTGGCGCCGGCGCGCAAGAAGGCGCAGATGCTGGGCGTCAAGAAGATCTATATCGAGGATCTGCGCGAGGAATTCGTGCGCGACTTCGTCTTCCCGATGTTCCGCGCCAACGCCCTTTACGAAGGCACCTATCTCCTCGGCACCTCGATCGCGCGGCCGCTGATCGCCAAGCGCCAGATCGAGATCGCGCGTGAGACCGGGGCCGACGCGGTCGCCCACGGCGCCACCGGCAAGGGCAACGACCAGGTACGCTTCGAGTTGACCTACTACGCGCTCGAACCGGATATCCGCGTCATCGCGCCGTGGCGCGAGTGGAATCTCGACAGCCGCACGGCGCTGATCGACTTTGCCGAGAAGCACCAGATTCCCATCGCCAAGGACAAGCGGGGCGAGGCGCCGTTTTCAACCGACGCCAATCTTCTTCACATCTCGGCCGAAGGGAAGGCGCTCGAAGACCCATGGGAAGAGCCGGGCGAACATGTCTATTCGCGCAGCGTCGCGCCCGAGGCGGCCCCCGACAAGCCGCAATATGTCGAGATCGAATTCGCGCATGGCGACGCGGTGGCGGTCGATGGCAAGAAGCTATCGCCGGCCAAGCTCCTCGCCCGGCTGAACGAGATCGGCGGCGCGCACGGCATCGGCCGGGTCGATCTGGTCGAAAACCGTTTCGTCGGCATGAAGTCGCGCGGCGTCTACGAGACGCCGGGCGGCACCATCCTGTACGCCGCGCATCGCGGCATCGAATCGATCACCCTCGACCGCAGCGCGGCGCATCTCAAGGACGAGCTGATGCCGCGTTATGCCGAGCTGGTTTATAACGGTTTCTGGTTTGCGCCCGAGCGCGAGATGCTTCAAGCGGCGATCGACAAGAGCCAGGAAAACGTCGCCGGCGTCGTGCGCCTCAAATGCTACAAGGGGCATGTGCGCGTCGTCGGCCGCAAATCGCCGAGATCGCTCTACAGCCTCGCCCATGTCACCTTCGAGGCGGATCGCGGCGCTTACAACCAACGCGACGCCGAGGGCTTCATCAAGCTCAATGCGCTGCGCTTGCGGCTGGCCAGGCGCGGCAAGCGCTAGTCGCTAGTATATCCCGACGCCCGCGATCCACGGATGGGCGACGGCGAGCGAGACATAGAGCGCCACCGCCAGCGTCAGGCGCACGAGACCGATCTCGCCGGCGATGCTCGCCAGCGGGTTCAGCCCATAGGCGACGTGCCAGAATTCCCGCTTGGCCGGCGACAGCAGCGCGGCGAATGGCAGGTTCGACGTCACCTCGGCGAAGCGGCGAAATCCGTCAGGATCGCGGGCCTGGCGTTTGGCGTCGATCCGGGTCGTGCCGTAGAGCGCCAGAACCGCGATCGCCCCGAAAAGGATCAATGACGCCGCGTTGCCGCTGGGGGGCAGGTGGGCGAGCGCCCACAGGCCCATCGCCCACATCATCGGATGGCGGGTGATCTTGAGGATGCCGGGCGCCGGGTCGACGGCCTTGCGTTCGAAACGGTGGGCGACCGCGGTCGGGTTGTATTGCGTCAGGCCGCAGACGAGGAACAGGGCCGAAGCCGGCATGACGACGACCGGCAACCAGCGCGTCCACGCTGGCGCGGTCCACAGCGGCACCTGCGGCGCATCGCCATAGGCAACGACCAGCCAGACCAGCAGGACGCCGGCGGCGATCGAATAAACGGCGGAAAAGGCCCGTTCGCCGAGCTGCGCCACGAGGGTGCCGCGCAGCGGCTCGGCCGAGACGATGAAATGGCCGCCGACGAAGGCGAGGGCGGCGAGGAGGAGGCTGGTCAACGATCCGGTCATCGGCGGCGATGATAGCAGAAGAGGCGAATTGTCGCCCGGATTATGCCGTCGGAATGACGATGCCGCGGCGCGCGCAGGCGGCCGTCACGGCGTTCTGGAGCAGGCAGGCGATGGTCATCGGGCCGGCGCCGCCGGGGACCGGGGTGACGGCGCCGGCGACGTCGAGCGCCTCGGCGAAGGCGACATCGCCGACCAGCCGGCCCTTGCCGTCGGCCGATGCGATGCGGTTGATGCCGACATCGATCACCGTGGCGCCCGGCTTGATCCAGTCGCCGCGCACCATCTCGGGCCGGCCGACGGCGGCGATCAGGATATCCGCGCCGCGGCAGACGGCCGGCAGGTTGCGGGTCTTCGAATGCGCCATGGTCACCGTGCAATCGGCGGCGAGAAGAAGCTGGGCCACCGGCTTGCCGACGATGTTGGAGCGCCCGATGACGACGGCGTTGAGGCCGGCGAGCGCGCTATGCCGCTCGCCAAGCAACAGCATGCAGCCGAGCGGCGTACACGGGATAAGGGTCGGCGCGCCGGTCGCAAGGCGCCCGGCATTGATGACATGGAACCCGTCGACATCCTTGGCCGGATCGATGGCGTCGATGACGCCGGCAGGATCGATCTGCGGCGGCAGCGGAAGCTGAACCAGGATGCCGTCGACGCCGGGATCGGCGTTGAGGCGCTTGATGAGCCCGACCAGCGCCGCGGCCTCGGTATCGGCCGGCAGCGCGTGGTGGATGGAGCGCATGCCGATCTCTTCGCTCTGGCGCGCCTTGTTGCGGACATAGACCCGGCTCGCCGGGTCCTCGCCGACCAGCACCACGGCGAGGCCGGGAACGAAGCCATGCGCCGCCTTGAGATGGCGGATATGAATCGCGGTCCGGGCGCGCAGCTTGTCGGCCAGCGCCTTGCCATCGATGATGGCCGCGGTCATGGCGCGCCGATCTTGCGTTCGAGATCGCGCAGCAGCGCCGCCGGATCGCCGCGCACATGGACGCGCTTCAGACGCTGCGTCGCCCCGGCGATCAGGGTCAGGGCGCGTCTGGGCACCCCCCATTCACGGGCAAGCAGGGCGAGGAGGGCGGCGTTGGCCTTGCCATCCTCGGGCGGGGCGGCGACTCGTATCTTGAGCGCCGCTTCGGGGCCGCGCGCGCCGGGTTCGGTGGCGACGCCCTCGATTCCTTCGCGGTGCGATTTGGGCGCAAGCTTCACGACGACGACGACCCCATCGGCAACGGCCGACAGGGGAAGGCGTATGGCGAAAGCCATGTCGCGGCCGGGCATAAGACCGGCTCAGTAGATATATTCAAAGATCAGTTTCTTGACGAAAAACAGCAGCAGGATCAGGACGACCGGCGAGATATCGACGCCGCCAAGCAGGGGAACGACGCGCTGAATCGGGCGCAACGCCGGTTCGGTCACGCGGTAGAGGAAGTCGGCCAGCGTGGCGACCAGCCGGTTGCGCATGTCGAGCACGTTGAAATTGATCAGCCACGAGAAAATGGCGGCCGCGATCAACACCCAGATATAGAGGTCGATCACGGTCACGACGAGGTCGACGAACGACATCATTGTTGCCTTTTCGTGCCTTGCAGCACTCCCCTCTGGAAAGCATGAGTATGGTGGCCGGTCGGCGGCCCCGCGGATCAGGGCTGACCCTACACGAGCCGGCGGATTCAGTGCAAGCCTATGAAGTCATTCGGCTTGCCCCTTTTTCTTGACAGGCCGGGGGCCCCCACCCATTATCCGGCCCGGACCGGCGGGGCCGTAGCTCAGATGGGAGAGCGCCTCGTTCGCAATGAGGAGGTCAGGGGTTCGATTCCCCTCGGCTCCACCACCCGTTTGCCGGCCCTGAACCCCGCCTTCTGCCGGTTTCGTCCGAAGAATCTGACCCGTTCTAAGCTGCGCCGGCATGCCTCGGCAGCGGAAGCGCGAGCACCCCAGCCCAGCCGTCTTCAGACGAACGTGTGCCCGCCGCCGATCCAAATCCGGGGAGACTGGCGCTGGCGGATAACTGCGATGGAGCGGCACATGCCCGGATCGGTCTATGCCTATATCTGGCACGTCAGCCGGCGCGGTCAGATCGTGCTTTCCATTCTCTCGCTGGTGATCATACCGCTGGCGACGGTGCCGCTCGAGCTGCAGCGGCGGATCGTCGACGATGCGATCGGCGGCGGCAGCCTCAATCTTCTGCTCGCGCTCGGCGTCGCCTATCTGCTGGCGATGATCGCGCAAGGCGGCCTCAAATACGCCGTCAATGTCTATCGCGGCAAGGTCGGCGAGTGCGTCATCCGCGATCTGCGCGAGATGGTCTATCGCTGCACGTTCTTCGTCGCCGGCGACAAGGGGAAGAAAGGCGCAAAACCGCCGGCCGATGCCGACAAGGGTACGGTCGTCGCCATGGTCTCGGCCGAGGTCGAGGGGCTCGGCGGGTTTGTCGGCGAGGGGATATCCTTTCCCCTGCTCCAGGGCGGCACCATGGCCGCCATTCTGGGTTACATGATCTGGATCGAACCGCTGATCGCCGCGCTCGGCATCGCGCTCTATTTGCCGCAAATCGTTCTGGTGCCGTGGTTGCAGGGGATCATCAACCGGCATTCGAAAAAACGCGCCGAACTGGTGCGCGAAATGGGCGATTTCATTCTTGAGAAAGGCGCGCTGGCCCCGTTCGACAGCCCGCTTCCCAAACCGTATGACGGTCTGATCGGCGGCGTGTACGGGTTGCGGATCAAGATCTACAAGGTCAAAAACTTCCTCAAGTTCCTGAACAATTTTCTGACCCGCATGGGGCCGCTCGGCGTGCTGCTGGTCGGCGGCTGGCTGGTGATCGAGGGGCACACCCAGCTCGGGACGATCGTTGCGTTCATCTCGGGGCTGGAGAAAATCGGCGAACCGTCGCGCGAATTGCTGGGGTTCTATCGCCGGGTATCGGATGCGCGGGTGAAATACAATCTTCTGGTCAACACATTTCCGCCGATGCCGGCATCGCCGGCCGCCGCGCCATCCACCGCCTGAGATAGGGCGAGACGCCGCGCCGAAGCGCTATTGTTTGAACAGACGCTGAAGCTGGTCGGTGGCGCCCGGCGCCGCATCCTTAACCGCGTCCTTGATCGCGCCCGCCGCCGTATCGCGCAGCGTGCCGAGCGCCTTATCGAGGTCGGCGCCGGCGACCTTGGCTGCGGCGCCCCCGATGCTGGCCATCACCTTGTCGATCACCTCGGCCGGCGACGCGCCGCCGTTGTCCTTGCCGATGTCCTTGAGATGGATCGCCGGCAGGCCGGCGCTCAGCGTCCGGCCCTTGAGGGCGGTATGGCCGATGCCGATCTGGCCGTCGC
>JACQAF010000159.1 GCA_016195145.1 Rhodospirillales bacterium | reverse complement strand
GGCGCGTTCAGCACGTAGACGTCGCCGGGGCGCATCGAGTTGCCGCGCGCCCGCTTGACCGCGGCGACGCTCTCGCCCATCGAGCCGAGATGCACCGGCATGTGCGGCGCGTTGGCGATCAGCTGGCCGTCGCTGTCGAACAGCGCGCAGGAGAAATCGAGCCGCTCCTTGATGTTCACCGAATAGGCGGTGTTCTGGAGGGCCACACCCATCTGTTCGGCGATCGACATGAACAGATTGTTGAACACCTCGAGCATCACCGGATCGACCTGGGTCCCGACCGCGACGGCGCGGGCGAGCGGCACGACGCGGCGCAGGACGAGGTGGTTGCGCTCGGTCACTTCCGCCTGCCAGCCGGGCTCGACGACCGAGGTCGCGTTTCGTTCGGCGATCACCGCCGGGCCCATCACCTTGCAGCCGGGCGGCAGCGTCTCGCGGTCATAGACCGGCGTATCGCGGCTCTGGCCGTCGCTGTACATGGCGATGCGGGCGAGCGGCGGCGGGACGCGCGCCTCGCCGGGCGGCAGGCGCGGATCGTCGGCGGTTTCGGTGTGGCCGATGACCTCGACCGCCGCCGCTTCGACGATCACCGTCTTGTCGGGCATCATGAAGCCATAGCGCTGCCGGTGCGCGGCGGCGAAGGCCTCGGCGATCGCCGCGCCGCCGCCGGCCTCGACCGGCGTCCAGTCGACGATCATCGTCGAATCGGTGCCTTCGTATTTGAGGTGCAGCTTGCGCTGAACCTCGATCTTCTCCCTGGCGATGCCCTGGCGGCGCATTTCGGCCATGCCGTCGACGGCGAGCGCCTCGAGCGTGCCGGCGAGGCCCGGCATCGCCGCCTCGTCGAGCCGGCCCTCGATCGCTTTTTCGCGCATCACCCGCAAATCGGCGAGGCCCATGCCATAGGCCGACAGCACGCCGGCCAGCGGATGGATGAACACCGTCTTCATGCCGAGCGCGTCGGCGACGCGCGCCGCGTGCTGACCGCCCGCCCCGCCGAAGCAGCACAGCGCATAGCCGGTGACGTCGAAGCCGCGCTGCACCGAAATCTGCTTGATCGCGTTGGCCATGTTCTCGACCGCGATCTTGAGGAAGCCGTCGGCGACCTCCTCGGGCGTGCGCCGCTCGCCGGTCGCGCGGTTGACCTCGGCGGCGAGCGCCTCGAATTTGCGGCGCACCGCCTCGGCGTCGAGCGGCTGGTCGCCCCCCGGCCCGAAGACCCTGGGGAAGAATTCCGGCTGGATCTTGCCGACCATCACGTTGGCGTCGGTGACGCAGAGCGGCCCGCCGCGCCGGTAGCAGGCCGGCCCGGGATTGGCCCCCGCGCTTTCGGGGCCGGCGCGGAAGCGCGCCCCGTCGAAGAACAGGATCGAGCCGCCGCCGGCGGCGACGGTGTGAATCTGCATCATCGGCGCGCGCATGCGCACGCCGGCGACCAGCGTTTCGAAGGTGCGTTCGTATTCGCCGTTATAAAGCGCGACGTCGGTCGAGGTGCCGCCCATGTCGAAGCTGATGATGCGCTCGAACCCGGCCATGGTCGCGGTGCGCGCCGCCCCCACGATGCCGCCCGCCGGGCCGGACAGGATCGAATCCTTGCCCTGGAAAAACCGCGCATCGACCAGCCCGCCACCGTCGTGTGGCCGCGCCCGACGATCTTCATCGGCGGGCTGACCTGGTGCGAGACCGATATCTGGGTGAAGCCGATGGCGGCGGCGAGCGCGGCCGCCTCGCGCTCATGCGCGGGGTAGCGATAGCCGTGCAGGAAGACGATGGCCACGGCCCGGATGCCGGCGGCATAGGCGGCTTCGAGATCGCGGCGCGTCTTCGCCTCGTCGAGCGGCGTCAGCACCTCGCCCTGGGCGGTCAGGCGCTCGTCGACCTCGATCGCCCGCTCGTAGAGAAGCTCGGGCAGCACGATGCGCCGGGTGAACAGCTTCGGCCGGTTCTGATAGGCGATGCGCAGCTGGTCGCCGAAGCCGCCGGTGATCAGCAGCGCCACGCGCTCCCCCTTGCGTTCGAGCAGCGCGTTGGTGGCGACGGTGGTGCCCATCTTCACCGCCTCGATCGCCGCCCCGGCGAGCGGCCGGTCGGGGGCGAGGCCGAGCAGCGTGCGGATGCCCTGCAGCGCCGCGTCCTGATAGCGCTCGGGATTGCGCGCGTTCAGGCGACCCGGTCGAGGCTCACGCCGTCGAGACCCGCCCCAGCGAGGCCCGTTCCGTCGCCGCGATGCCCCCTCCATGGCCGCACGACGCCGTGCAAGCCGTCGAGCGCGCCGGGAACCAGCGCATGCGCCTGCAGCCGCGCCGGGTCCTCGCCGGGCATGACGATGCCGGCGGGCGCGGGGCGGAAGCCGAACGGCGCGTAATAGGCCGGCTCGCCGACCAGCACCACCACCCGGTGCCGGGCCCAGGCGGCCATGTCGAGGCTTTGCCGCACCAGCCCGCGGCCGATGCCGAGGCCGCGATTCTTCGCCTCGACCGCGAGCGGGCCGAGGAGCAGCGCCGGCGTCTCGCCCGCGCCGGCGATCATCACCGGCCAGTAGCGGATGGAGCCGACGATCTCCGCCCCCCGGCGGGCGACAAGCCGCAGCCACGGGTCGGGGGCCACCCCGTCGCGATAGCGGTACGAGACCTTGGCCAGCCGGTCGGAGCCGAAGGCCCGGTCGAGCAGGGATTCGATGGGGGCCGCGTCGTGCGGCCGCTCGGTCGTGATGTCGAACATGATTCGGTTCCACTCGGAAAACGGACGGTCAGGACCCCGGCGCAGGGGCCGGTCCGCCATCGGGAACCGCAAAAAACGAGGGAAATAAGAGGGGGTTCGCCCGGGACAGACCTAGCCAGCCGCGCCGCATGAAAGCGCCGCGCCGGATCGTCGTCGCAACGACCGCAGGGCTGGAAGGGTCTGGTTCACGTCCCGAATCTCCGCACGCAATCGAACCGGGGGCGATATTTGGGGCCAAACCGCCGGTTTGTCAATGGGTTCGGGGGCTCCCCAGTGATACTTAGTTTTTTTGCTGTCGCCGACTATCTCGACGCTCTTTTGCTAATTCGATGCTCTTCGGTCGCGTGTAAAGGTGCTCAAGCAGTACTTTTGTAAAATCTAGAAGGTCTTGGGCCTCCTTTTCGTTTAACGAGCCGGCATGCACGCTATCGTTGCCGTCCTCGCGAATGCACTCCGCAAGTTCTTCACAATGTTTCAAGTCGGGGCGGTTGTTAAACAGCCACACCAATCGCCGTTTCAAATTTTGGCGGGTGTTTTTGTCCAATCCCACCACATTCTCGTTCTCGTCCGGAAGCATTTGATAGGTGGAACGATCTACACATTTCCGAAACATCGCGCCGGCTGCGTTCCAGCACTGCGTTGCAAGACACGTTGCCGCTTCCTTAAAGATCGCCTGTATCTCGGGTGGGATATGATCCGGCACTGACTCAGTGATATTGTCACGAAGATTTATGTAAGATTTTATGTCGAAAGCGGTTGCCAGCGTATCGGTGCGCAAACCACATAGCAGGTTGTCGATTTTATTATCTGTGTGTGTCAAAGAATGGTTTTGCCGGAGTACGAATGTCGTAGACTTGCGACAATGCCGGCAAATGCAAA
>JACQAF010000135.1 GCA_016195145.1 Rhodospirillales bacterium | reverse complement strand
GATCTGCCGCCCGACGAGCGGCGCACCCGCGCCGGGGCGATCCGGCGCAATCTCGGCGAGCGCATCGCCGGCGTTCTTACGCCCGAGCAATTGCCGCGCTTTCGCGCCCTGCGGTCGGCGCAGGGATCGACCGGCAGCGCCGCCGGCCAAATCTGGGTCCTCGGGCCCGACGGCCAGCCGAAAACCGTGTCGGTGCGCCTGGGCATCGGCGACGGCGCGTTCACCGAGGTGATCGGCGGCGCGCTACAGGCAGGGCAGGAGATTATTGTCGGCAGCGGGCGCGCGACAGCGGCGGCGGCAACGCCGCGCCTCGGGTTTTAAGGCCATGGCCCGGCCGCTGATCGAAATCCGCAATCTCGCCAAGAGCTATCGCATGGGCGGCGGCGAGGTCCGCGCCCTGCGCGGCGCTTCGGCCGATATCGCGGCCGGCGAACTCGTCGCGGTGATGGGGCCCTCGGGCTCGGGCAAATCGACCTTCATGAACCTGCTCGGCTGCCTCGACCGGCCGACCGGCGGCATCTATCGCCTCGACGGCGTCGATGTCGGCGCGCTCGACAGCGATGCGCGCGCCGCCAACAGCAGCGCGTCGCCATCGCCCGCGCGCTGGTCAACCGGCCGTCGCTGATTCTTGCCGACGAGCCGACCGGCGCGCTCGACACCCGCACCAGCCTCGAGATCATGGCGCTGTTCCAGCGCCTCAACCGCGACGGCATGACGCTGGTAATCGTCACCCACGAACCGGACGTGGCGCGCTTCGCCAGCCGCATCCTCGCCTTCCGCGACGGGCGCGTGACCGAGGACCGCCCCCAGGCCCCGGCCGACGCCGCGATGTTGCTGGCCGCCGCCACCGCGCCCGAGGCCGCGTGATGGCGTATTTCGAGGCGATCCGCTCCGCCCTGTCGGCGCTGCGCGCCAACCTGCTGCGCAGCCTGCTCACCATGCTCGGCATCGTCATCGGCGTCGCGGCGGTGATCGCCATGGTCGCGGTCGGGGCCGGGGCGCGGGCCCAGATCGCCGAGCAGATCCGCAGCCTCGGCTCCAACCTGTTCGTCATCGTCTCGGGCACCATCACCTCGGGCGGGGTGCGGCTCGGCTCCGGCTCGCGCCTGACCCTCGGCGACGGCGATGCGCTCGCCATCGAGCGCGAGATTCCCTCGGTCCAGGTCGCGGCGCCGGTCTATCGCGGCAGCGCGCAGGTCGTCGCCGGCAACAACAACTGGTCGACCGTGATCATGGGCGTATTGCCGAACTACCTCGAAGCCCGCGAATGGGAGGTGATCGAAGGCCGGCCGTTCACCTTCGAAGAAGCGGACGCCGCCGCCAAGGTGGCGCTGATCGGGCAGACGGTCGCACTCAACCTGTTCGGCGATGAAGATCCGATCGACCGGCCGCTGCGCATCCGCAACGTGCCGTTCACCATCGTCGGCGTGCTCGCCCGCAAGGGTCAGAACACTTCGGGCCAGGACCAGGACGACGTGATTATGATGCCGCTCAACACGGCCAAGCGGCGCGTCCTCGGCGTCAGCCAGGCCAATGCGCGTTCGGTCGGGGCGATCATGGTCAAGGTCCGCGACGGCGAGGACATGGCCGAGGCGGAAACCGAGATTCGCGAACTCCTGCGCCAGCGCCACCGTCTTCAGGCCAACCAGGACGACGATTTCTGGATACGCAACCTGACCGAGGTGGCGGAAACGCGCGACGCCTCGTCGCGCACGCTCGCCCTGCTTCTGGCCGCGATCGCCGCGGTCTCGCTGCTCGTCGGCGGCATCGGGATCATGAACATCATGCTGGTTTCGGTGACCGAGCGTACGCGCGAGATCGGCCTGCGCATGGCGGTCGGCGCGCGGGCCCGCGACATCCTCGCCCAGTTCCTGATCGAGGCGACGACGCTGGCGGTGATCGGCGGCAGCGTCGGCGTTGCGCTCGGGCTCGTCGCCGCCTATGGCATCGCGGCGCTGGCCGGTTGGCCGACCCTGATCCGGCCCGAGGCGATCGCCGTCGCGGTGGGGTTCAGCGCCATGGTCGGCGTGTTTTTCGGCTTTTATCCCGCGCGCCGCGCCTCGCGTCTCGATCCCATCGAGGCTTTGCGGCATGAATAAGCGCGCCCTGCTATTGGCTGCATTCATGCTGTTGCCGGCGACGGCGATTGCGGGCGAGAACGACGAGCGTTACGGCACCTACACGTTATTGCTTGAAAACGACAGCTTCACCTCGCTGCGCTCGGGCCTCTCGACCGACCGGCATTACACGCATGGCACGCGCCTCACCTGGCTGTCGCCGGCCGATTACGATCTCGGTCTCGTCGGCGGCTGGGCCGACGCCTTTCCGCTGTTCCCCGATGGGGGGGCAAAACGCCTCGGCATCGCGATGGGTCAGAACATCTATACGCCCGCGGATATTTCGCGCCGCGACCTGGTCCGTAACGACCGCCCTTATGCCGGCTGGCTTTACGGCGCGCTGGCGGTGACATCGGATGCGACGGTCAATATCGGCACCGACGAACAGCCGCGGCTTGTCGGACGGCTCGATACGCTCGAACTCAATGTCGGCGTCGTCGGGCCGCAAGCCTATGCCAGCGAAGCCCAGACCGAAATCCACAAATTGATCAACTCGCCGCTGCCGCAAGGCTGGAACAACCAGCTCCGCAACGAGCCCGGCATCGTGCTGTTCTACGAGCGCAAATGGCGCAACGTCGCGCGGGCTGATTTTCTCGGCCTCGATTTCGACCTGACGCCGCATGTCGCCGGCAGCGCGGGGAATGTCTTCACCTATGCCGGCCTCGGCGCCGCCGTGCGGATCGGCGACGGCCTGACCAGCGATTACGGGCCGCCGCGCATCCGGCCGGGTTTGTCCGGCGCGGGATTTTTCACCAAGCCGCCGGGCGGCCTGACCTGGTATCTGTTCGCCGGCGTCGAGGGACGGGCGGTGGCGCGGGACATCTTTCTCGACGGCAACACATTCGCCAAAAGCCACAGCGTCGACAAGGAACCGCTGGTCGGCGATTTACAGGCGGGTTTCGCGGTGATTGTCGATCCGGTGCGGATCACCTATAGCCAGATCTTCCGGACCCGCGAATTCGTGGGCCAGCCGCAGACCGACCGTTTCGCCGCTCTCAGCATATCCTTCAAGTTCTGACTAGGTGCTCCTTATGCCGACGACTGCCGTCATGCGGCCGCTTGCCGACATCGCCCCCACGACCCTCGCCGGGCTCACTGGCGTGTTCACCGATATCGACGATACCCTGACCACCGACGGCTACCTGACCGCCGAGGCCTATGGCGCGATGGAGCGCCTGCAAAAGGCGGGGCTGCTGGTCATCCCGATTACCGGCCGGCCGGCCGGCTGGTGCGACCATATCGCCCGCATGTGGCCGGTCGACGCCATCGTCGGCGAAAATGGCGCGTTCTGGTTCCGCTACGACGCCAAGGCGCAACGCTTCACCAAGCGTTTCCTTGAGAACGAGGCGACGCGCCTCGTCAACCGCGACCGGCTGGCCGCCATCGGCCGCGATATCCTGGTCAAAGTGCCGGGATCGGCGCTCGCCTCCGACCAGCAATACCGCGAGGCGGATATCGCCATCGACTGGTGCGAGGACGTGCCGCGCTTGCCGCCCGAGGCGGTGGCGCGGATCGCCGCCTTGATGGAAGAGGCGGGACTCACCGCCAAGGTCAGCTCGGTCCATGTCAATGGCTGGATCGGACGCTACGACAAGCTGTCGATGACCCGCATTCTGATGCGCGAGGCATTCGACATCGATCTCGACTCACAGAAAGACCGCTTCGCCTTCCTTGGCGATTCGCCGAACGACGCGCCGATGTTCGCCTATTTTTCGCTCGGCGTCGGCGTCGCCAATGTATGCGATTTCGCCGGGCAGATGGCGCACCTGCCAAATTTCGTCGCCGCCGGGCGGGGCGGAGCGGGGTTCGCCGAGTTCGCGGCGCGGGCGCTCGCCGCCCGGCGATGAGCAACGAAAAAGGGACCGGCCCCCAAGTCGGACCGATCCCTTTTGTAAAATGGCTCCCCGGGTCTGATTCGAACAGACGACCAGCCGGTTAACAGCCGGCTGCTCTACCGCTGAGCTACCGGGGATCAGGAAGGCCGGGTTATAGCAACTCGGCCGCCGCAATGCCAGCGTTCGTACGCCGCCCAAGGCGGGTCAATAGCTTGGAGGCCGGGGCCGGAATCGAACCGGCGTATGCGGGATTTGCAGTCCCGAGCATTACCACTTTGCTACCCGGCCGCGCCCGAGCGAGGGTGAGGTATAGAAGCGCCAGCTGGCGGGGTCAACCGTTGCGAAGGCGGCAAATCGGCAATTTGCCAGGGCTGGATTGTCATTGCCCGTCCGCGCCTTTATATAAGGTTCGTACAAGTTCCTTTGGCGGCCGACGCCGCGCCAACCAAGCTTACGTGGATTTTCTCACAGTGATCGACTACGCCGCCGCCCGCCTCAATATGGTCGAAAGCCAGATTCGTCCCAACAAGGTGACGGATACCCGCATCGTCGACGCCATGTTGAACCTGCCGCGGGAGAAATTCCTTCCCAAGCCCCTGCGCGGCATCGCCTATGTCGATGAAGATATTCCGCTCGGCAATGGCCGCTATCTGACGGAGCCGATGGTGCTCGCCCGGTTGTTGCAGGCCGCCCAGTTGCGGCCGGACGACGTCGCGCTCGAAATCGGCACAGGCCCCGGATATGGCGCGGCCGTGCTGGCGCGCATCGTCAGTACCGTAGTGGCGCTTGAAAGCGCCCAGGGCCTCGCCGCCAGCGCCGGGCGTGTCCTTGGCGAACTCGGGATCGACAATGCCGTCGTCGTCGAGGGGCCGTTGACCGAAGGCTATCCGCGACAGGCGCCGTACGATGTCATCCTGCTTTCGGGCGCGGTGGCGAAAATTCCATCGGCCATCGAGGGCCAGATCGCCGAAGGCGGCCGCCTGGTTGCCGTGGTCGCCCCGCCGGGCGAGCCGGGGCGGGCGATCCTGATCGTGCGCATCGGCGGGGTTCTGTCGCGCCGTATCATCTTCGATGCCGGCGCGCCGCTCTTACCGGGATTCGCCGCCGAGCCCGGTTTTGTGTTCTGAATGATCTTTGCCGCCAGGATATGCCTATGATGCCGCCGACCCCCACGACCATGCCGTCGCAGATCGAACCCGAAGCCGTGATCGCGCTTCAGGAATCCGGCGAGAAAGTTACCGTCCTCGATGTGCGCGAACTGTGGGAAGTCGCGATTTGCGCGATCAAGGAAAGCCTCAGTCTGCCGCTCGGTGCGTTGCCGCAGAATCTTGACTCCCTGCCGAAAGACGAGCCTCTGGTCGTGTTGTGCCATCATGGCATGCGATCGATGCAGGCGGTCGCATGGCTGCGCGCCAACGGCTATAACAACGCGACAAACATGCGCGGCGGCATCGATGCCTGGGCGCGCCGGATCGACTCCGCAATGCCCACTTACTGAACATGGAACAATCGACGTGACCCTCCATACATCTTTCTGTTCTCGTCGTGTCGCCGGCAGCCTGATCGGGCTGGTCGCCGCGGCCGGCCTGTCGCTGGGCGCGACGCCGGCGGGCGCGCAGACGATCGAGGACGCGCTCTCCGCCGCCTATCGCAGCAATCCGCAGATTCTGGCCGAACGCGCGCGGCTGCGCGCCACCGACGAAGGCGTGCCGCGGGCGCTGTCCAACTGGCGGCCCACCGTCACGCTGTCCGGTCAGGCCGGCAAGGCGCAGGACAATAACCGGGCGAGGAACGATTCCGGCAACACGGTGTTCACCGATCGGTCGCGCACGCCGGAGCAGGCCAATCTTCAGGTCTCGCAACCCCTGTATCGCGGCGGCCGTACCGTTGCTGAAACCAACCGGGCGGAAAATCTCGTCCAGCGGGGCCGGGCGCAGCTAAAAGGCGCCGAGCAAACCGTGCTGCTCGATGCAGCAACCGCCTATACCAATCTTTTGCGCGATCAGGCGGTGCTCGAACTCAACATCAACAACGAACAAGTTTTGCAGCGGCAGCTCGACGCGGTCCGCGACCGCTTCTCGGTCGGGGAGGTGACGCGCACCGACGTCTCCCAGGCCGAGGCGCGTCTGTCGCGCGCCCGGGCGGACCGTATCCAGGCCGAAGGCAATCTGGCGTCGTCGCGCGCGACCTATCAGAAGGTGATCGGCGAGTTGCCCGGCCGGCTAACCTCGGCGCAGCTGCCGCGCAACCTGCCGCAGAGCGAAACCCAGGCCCTTAACGCCGCCGCCGAGAACCCGAACGTTGTCTCAGCCCGCTTTACCGAGCGCGCCGCGGCCGACGATGTCGACCTGGTCGCCGGCGAACAGCTGCCGAGCGTCAACCTGACCGGCGATCTCACGCGCTCCCAGGAAACCCAGACCCGCGGCTTTGAACGCGACACCAGCCAGATCCTGCTCACCCTCACCGTGCCGCTCTATCAGGCCGGTTCGACCGATGCGCGGGTTCGCGAGGCCAAGCAGACCGCCAACCAGCGCCGGATCGAGATCGACGATGCCTTGCGCCGGGCGCGCGAGGATGCGACCCGGAGCTGGGAAGCGCTGACCACGGCGCGGGCCCGTATCGTCGCCTTCCAGGCCCAGATCCGGGCGGCCGAAATCGCGCTCGAAGGCGTGCAGCAGGAGGCGCGTGTCGGCTCGCGTACGGTGCTCGATGTCCTCGATGCCGAACAGGAATTGCTGACCGCCCGGGTCAACCTTGTCCAATCGCAGCGCGACGAGATCGTCGCCGGCTATCAGCTCGCCGCGGCGACCGGGCGACTCGGCGCGGCCGAACTTGGCCTCAAGGTCGAGATTTACGATCCGGCGGCCAATTACAACAGCACGCGCAGCCGCTGGATCGGCAATTCCATCGACGGCGAGGATGCGGCCCGTTAGAAACCCTGATTGTCCCTGATTTCCGGAGTCGGAAATGCCGCCGGGCCGGTCATGGGGGCGCTGATTCCGCTGGCATTACAAGCCGCTCTCGAATAGTTTACCGGCCGAGATAAAACCGATGAGCGACTCGAAGACGCCTGCCCAAGAACCGTCGATGGAGGAAATTCTCGCCTCCATCCGGCGGATTATTTCCGAAGACGGCGAGGCTGGAAAAGCACCGCCGGAAGCCCCAGCTGTGCCCGCGCCGCCGGCAGCAGCCGCGCCTGCGGGAAAAAAGCCGGCCGCGCAACCGGCCCCGGCGCCTGCCCCGCCACCGCCGCCGCCGCCGAAGCAGGACGACGTTCTCGAGCTTACCGAAATGGTTGCCGACGACGGCAAGGTCACCGATCTGACCGAGCCGGAGCCGGCTCCCGCGCCGCCGCCCCCAGCTCCCGAACCGCCGCCGGCCCCGGTTGCAGCCCGTGCCCTCGGGGTCGATGAGGGGTTGGTATCGGCCATGGCGGCGAAGGCGACGGCTGACGCGCTTGCCGACCTGCAGGCGATGACCAAGATCGACGACGCCGGCGACAGCCGGGCCGCGGCCGGCGGGCTCGCCCTCGGCGATGGCGGGGTGACGCTCGAGGAAATGGTCCGCGACGCCTTGTCACGCGCCAGGTCGACGAGACCTGATTTTTTCAGCCGGCTGCTGCGCATGACCGACGACCGGGGCGATACCGCCACGCTGGACAGAACCTACCGGCCGGCCGAGGTCGAGGCGAAGTATTACGCGCGCTGGGAAAAATCCGGCGTCTTCCGCGCCGGCCGGACGGCCGGCAAACCCTATACCATCGTCATTCCGCCGCCCAACGTGACCGGCAGCCTGCACATGGGGCACGCCCTCAACAACACGTTGCAGGATATCCTCGTGCGCTATCACCGCATGAAAGGGTTCGACGTGCTGTGGCAGCCGGGCACCGACCATGCCGGCATCGCCACCCAGATGGTGGTCGAACGCCGGCTAGCCGAAAAGGGCGTCGCGCTCGATCGCGGCGAAGCGGAAGCCGGCAAGCGGCGCATCGGGCGCGAGGAATTCATCGAGCGCGTCTGGGAATGGAAGGCCGAATCAGGCGATACGATCACCCGCCAGCAACGCCGGCTCGGAGCCTCAGTCGACTGGAGCCGCGAGCGTTTCACCATGGACGACGGCCTGTCGACCGCCGTACTCAAGGTTTTCATCGAGCTTTATCGCCAGGGCCTCATCTACCGCGACAAGCGGCTGGTCAACTGGGACCCCAAGCTGCACACCGCGATCTCCGACCTCGAGGTCGAGCAGCGCGAGATCAAGGGCCAACTCTGGCACTTCAAATATCCGATTGAGGGCGCAGACGGCGAGTTCATCACCGTCGCCACCACCCGGCCCGAGACCATGCTGGGCGATACCGGCGTCGCGGTTCATCCCGAGGATCCGCGCTACCGGCACCTGGTCGGCAAGTTTGCCATCCTGCCGCTCGTCGGTCGGCGAATTCCCATCGTCGCCGACGAATACAGCGACCCGGAGAAGGGGAGCGGCGCGGTCAAAATCACTCCGGCGCATGACTTCAACGATTTCGAAGTCGGCCGGCGGCACAAGCTTGAGGCGATCAACGTTTTTACCGCCGACGCGCGCATCAACAACGCGGCGCCCGAAGCCTATCGGGGGCTCGACCGCTATGCGGCGCGCAAGCGTGTGTTTATCGATATCGAAGCGCTCGGTCTGCTCGAC
>JACQAF010000005.1 GCA_016195145.1 Rhodospirillales bacterium | reverse complement strand
GGCGCTGCGCCCCGATTCGGGCGGGGCGGGCGCGCAGCGCGGCGGGCTCGGCGCCATTTACGAAATCGAACTGATCGAGGAGCAGGCGGATGTCTTCCTGTTCGGCGAGCGCGGAAAATTTGCGCCGCCGGGGGTCGTCGGCGGGGCGGCCGGCGCCCTCAATCGCTTTGTCTATCCGGATGGCAATACGACGAGGAGCCCGCCAATGGCCTCGAAACTGGTCGGGCTGTCGATCCGCAAGGGGCAGCGCCTGCTTCTGGAAACGCCGGGCGGCGGCGGTTACGGCGATCCAGGCAAGCGTCCCGTCGCCGCCGTACGACACGACGTACGGCTGGGTTATGTGACGCCCGGTGCGGCGCTCGCCCAGTATCGCGTGGCGATCGATGCGGGCGGCGCGGTCGACGAGGGGCGGACCGACGCCCTTCGCGGCGCGGCGAAGGAATAAGCCATGACGTCGCCTTCGCTCATCGTCGGCGTCGATGTCGGCGGCACGTTCACCGATCTCTTTTTCTACGACGAGGCGTCCGGCGCCATCGATACGCGCAAGGTGCCCTCGACGCGCGGCGACCAGTCGCAGGGTTTTCTCGCCGGCATCGCGGCTGGCGGTCATGGCTTCGACCGTCTCGCCGCTATCGTTCATGGCACCACCGTCGGTACCAACGCGCTGCTTGAGCGCAAAGGGGCCAGGGCCGGGATCATCACCACGGCCGGTTTCGCCGACGTGCTGGAAATGCGCCGCCGCGACCGCCGGCAGACTTGGGGGCTGTGGGGCGAATTCGTGCCGGTCGTGCCGCGCGATCTGCGGCTCGAGGTCGCCGAGCGTACCCTGGCCGACGGCACGGTGCGTACCCCGGTCGATCCCGAAGAGGTGAAGCGCGCCGCGCGCGTGTTGATCGAGCGCGGAGCCGAAGCCGTCGCCGTCTTTTTCATCAACGCCTACGCCAACTCGGCGAACGAGCGCGCGGCGCTGACCGCCTTGCGTGCGGCGTGGCCGAATCCTTATGTCAGCGCTTCGTACGAGATCCTGCCCGAGATCCGCGAATTCGAGCGCGCCTCGACCACGGCGCTCAACGCCTATCTCCAGCCGGTCGTGGCGTCCTATCTCTCGTCGCTCGACGGCCGGCTGCGCGAGGCGCGCAGCGGCGCGCAGCTTCTCATCGTTCAGTCGAATGGCGGCGTCATGTCGGTCGACACGGCCGCGCGGCTGCCCGTACGCACCGCTTTGTCCGGCCCCGCTGCCGGCGTCATCGCCGCGGCGCATATCGCGGCGACCGCGGGCTTCCCCAACGTCATCACCGGCGACATGGGCGGAACGAGCTTCGACGTCGCGCTGATCGCCGGCGGACGGTCCATCCTCGCTGCGCAGACGACGATCGATTTCGGTCTAGTCGTGCGCACGCC
Organism: Rhodospirillales bacterium; assembly: GCA_016195145.1. GTDB lineage: Bacteria > Pseudomonadota > Alphaproteobacteria > CACIAM-22H2 > CACIAM-22H2 > JACQAF01. The sequence goes on along the minus strand of JACQAF010000005.1, from coordinate 7,819 downwards.
GATGATCGAGATCACGACGATTGGCGCCGGCGGCGGCTCGATCGCCAGTATCGATCGCGGCGGGCTGCTGCAGGTCGGGCCGGAATCGGCGGGGTCGGACCCCGGGCCGGTGTGCTACGCCAACGGCAGCACGCAGCCGACCGTGACCGACGCCAATCTCGTGCTCGGCCGGATCAACGCCGACCGGCCGATCGCTGACAAGCTCCGGCGTCTCGACGTGGAGGCGGCGCTATCCGCCATCGACGCGACCGTCGGCAGGCCGCTCGGCCTCGATCCGCACGCGGCGGCAGAGGCGATGCTGCGCGTCGCCAATTCGCATATGGCCGGCGCCATACGCCTGGTGTCGATCGAGCGCGGCCACGATCCCAAGCGCTTTTCGCTGATGCCCTTCGGCGGCGCTGGCGCGCTGCACGCCGGCGCCTTGATCAAGGATGTCGGTCTCGCCTCGGCGCTGGTGCCGCGTTTTCCGGGGGTCACGTCGGCGCTGGGTTGCGTCATCGCCGACATGCGTCACGATTTCGTCCAGACCATAAACCGGCCGCTCGTGTCGCCGGACGCCGGCGGCCTCGATCCGGCGGTGCTGGGGCGATCGATTGCCGGGATGGAGCGCGACGGGCGCGGATTGCTGGCCAAGAGCCATGTCCGTTTCGAGGGCATTGAAACCTTGGTCGAACTTGACATGTCGTATGTCGGGCAGACGCATACCGTCGCCGTATCATTGCCCCTGGCGACGCTCGCGAACCTTACGCATGACGCCATCCGCGATGCTTTCGAGGGGGCATACCGGCAGGCTTTCGGGCGGCTGCTCGAAGGCGTGGCGACGCGGGTTTTGACGTTGCGCGTCGCGATCATCGGGCGGCGGCCGAAGCTCGATCTTGCGCGCATGCGCCCGGCGGGCGGCAGCCTCGCGTCGGCGCAAACCGGCGAACGGCCCGTATGGTTCGACGGCAAGCCGCACGCGACGAAAATCTACGACCGGCTGGCGCTGCCGGTGGGCGCGATAGTCAAAGGGCCGGCCATTCTCGAACAACCCGACGCGACGACCTGGGTCGACCCCGATCTCGTCGCCCGCGTCGATTCTTTCGGCAACCTGATCGTCGAGCGCGCTTCATGACCCACACCCTCAAGCCGGCGACGACGGCGCTGGTGCTCGTCGATCTGCAGAACGATTTTCTTCATCCGCAGGGAGCGTATGGCCGGGCCGGCCAGACTTCACCCGCCATCGCCGCGCTGCCGGCGCGCCTCGGGCCGGTGGCCGAGGCGACGCGACGGGCCGGCGGCTGGATCGTGTCGACGCATTTCACGCTGGTGCCGGGGAAGGGCGGCGAGCCGATGATCGCGCCGCATCTTAAGAAATTGCGGCCGTTCCTTGCCAAGGGGGATTTCGCGCCGGGCAGCTTCGGGCACGATCTCGTCGATGAGCTGAAACCTACGGATTTGCCGATCGAGAAGGTCGCGTATTCGGCGTTCTATATGAGCCGACTCGAATTTGTGCTGCGCAAGGCGGGCATCGAGACGCTGGCGTTTGCCGGGATCGTGACCAATGGCGGCGTCGCCTCGACCCTGCGCGACGCGCATGTGCGCGATTTCGCGACGATCCTGCTTTCGGACGGCTGCGCTGCGTTCGGCGACGAGGTGCACCGGGTCACCGTGGCGTCGCTGGCGGCCATTTCACCGGTCATGACCTGCGCCGAGTTCGCGGAGGCGCTCGCTGGATGACCGGCTTCGCGCCCGCGATTTTGCCGGCGGCGGGCGCCCGTTTCGCAATCCCGGTTCCTGTGTTGATTATCGGCGCCGGGGCGGCGGGCCTTACCGCGGCGCTGGCCGCACGCAATGCCGGCGCCGACGTGTTGGTGCTTGAGCGCGATGCGACGCCGCAAGGCTCGACCGCATTGTCGTCGGGGTTCGTGCCCGCGGCAGGCACCCGTTTCCAGAAGGCGAAGGGCATTGCCGATTCCGCGGACTCATTTGCCCGCGATATCCAGGCGAAGGCGAAGGGTCTCGCTGAGCCGGCGCTCGCGGTGGCGCTTGCCGGCGGCAGCGCGGCGGCCATCGAATGGCTCGCGGACGCGCACGCGATCCCGTTTGATCTCATCGACGGGTTTCTCTATCCCGGCCATTCGGTTTTGCGCATGCACGGCACGCCGCGACGCACTGGGGCCGAGCTGATGGCCTGCCTGACCGAGGCGGCGACACGGGCCGGGGCCGACATCGCCACCGACGCGCATGTTCATGCGCTGTATGCCGATGGCGGTCGTATTATCGGGGTCGGGTTGGACCGGCCCGACGGCACGGTCGAGGCGATCGGCTGCGAGGCCCTGATCCTGGCGTGCAGCGGTTTCGGCGGGAACGCGACGCTGGTGCGGCGGCATCTGCCCGAGATGGCCGACGCCCTTTTCTTCGGCCATGCCGGCAACCAGGGCGAGGCGCTGGCATGGGGCGCGGCCCTGGGCGCGGCCACGCGCGATCTCGGCGCCTATCAGGGCCACGGGTCGCTCGCAACGCCGCACAATATTCTCGTGACCTGGGCGCTGATGATGGAGGGCGGATTCCAGGTCAATGCGGCAGGCGCACGGTTCTCGAACGAGCATCAGGGCTATTCGGAGCAGGCGGTTGCCGTCCTCGCCCAGCCGGGGCGCGTGGCGTGGAATATCTACGATGAACGCCGGCATCGGCTCGGCCTCGATTTCGCAGATTATCGCGATGCGATGGCGGCGGGCGCGGTCGTATCGGCGCCGGATGTCGCGGTGCTGGCGATAGCGCTCGGGCTACCGGCCGGTGGTCTCGCGGGTTCGCTGGCGCTGACGCGCGATTTGGCGATGGGCCGTCTGAGCGATCCGTTCGGGCGGGATTTCACGCGCAAGCCGCCGCTCGAAGCGCCGTATTACGGCGTCAAGGTTACCGGCGCATTGTTCCACACCCAGGGCGGATTGCTGGTCGGCGGTCAGGCTCGCGTCCTGCGCGCCGATGGGCAGGCGATGGCAAATCTGTTCGCGGCCGGGGGCGCCGCGTGCGGCGTCTCGGGGCCGGCCGTGTGGGGGTATCTGTCGGGTAACGGATTGCTTGCCGCTATCGGCCTCGGCCGCATCGCCGGCGAGGAAGCGGCGGCAGCGCTCACGCGGCGATAGGGGACGAGATCGTCCCGTTGCCGTTGATTATGGCAGCGCCGCGCATCCCCAAAGAAAACGGGGGAGGCCGAAGCCTCCCCCGCGTCGGGGCATATGAAACAATAGACCCGGCGGCTATTTTCTTTTGTACTTCTTCGCCGCTTCGAACACCGTGTGCGTCCACGCCCCTTCGGGTTTCTTGGAGATCACCGGCGTCGAGCTCGACGAGAGCAGGATCGATACGGTGCGCTCGTAATCGGCGGGATCGAGATAGCCGACGCCGTTCTTCGCGCCGGCGAGGAGCTTGATGATCTCGCCCATCATCCGCTTCTGGTGTTTTTCGGTCTGCGCGCCGGTCGAATCGTTTTCCAGCACGATCTTGGCCGCCGCGTCAGGGTTTTGCTCGGCCCATTCCCATCCGCGGTTGGACGCGGCGACGAAACGGGCGAGACGATCGGCATAGGCCGCGTCCTTGAGCTTGTCGCCGTTGGCGTAGAGGCCGTCCTCAAGCGTCGCCACGCCCTGGTCGGAATATTTGAAGACCACCAGGTCGTCCGGCTTGAAGCCGGCATCGACCACCTGCCAATACTCGTTATAGGTCATGGTCGAGATGCAATCGGCCTGTTTCTGGAGCAGGGGATCGACGTTGAAGCCCTGCTTCAGCACCTTGACGCCCTTGGCGCTGCCGTCGGTCGGTATGCCGAGCTTGGCCATCCAGCCAAGGAACGGATATTCGTTGCCGAAGAACCAGACGCCGAGCGTGCGGCCGGGAAAATCGGCCGGGGTCTTGATGCCGCTCGCCTTGGTGCAGGTCAGCATCATGCCCGATTTCTGGAAGGTCTGCGACACGTTGACCAGCGGCAGGCCCTTTTCGCGCGAGGCGAGCGCTGCCGGCATCCATTCGATAATGACATCGGCGCCGCCGCCGGCCATCACCTGCGGCGGGGCGATGTCGGGCCCGCCGGGCTTGATCGTCACGTCGAGGTCGACGTCCTTGTAGAACCCTTTGTCTTTGGCGACGTAATAGCCGGCGAATTGCGCCTGCGTCACCCATTTGAGCTGAATGGTAAATTTTTCGGCGGCGTGCGCGGCCGAGCCGGCCACGGCCATGATCGCGGCGACGCCGCACAGCAACAGCTTCTTCATGCCTCTCTCCCCGTTGTTAGGCGGCCGTCTGGCCGCGGATTGCGTTCAGTATAGCCAAAACTCACTGTCGGAAGGACGGATGCCAGAAGGTGAAACGCCGCTCCATCAGGGCCATCGCGCCGTAGGAGGCCGATCCGGCCGCGGCGGCGACGGCGATCGTCGCCCATACCATGGCGATGTTCATGCGGCCGACTTCGGTCGAAATGCGGAACCCCATGCCGAGAATTGGCGTACCGAAGAACTCGGCGACGATAGCGCCGATCAGCGCCAAGGTCGAATTGATCTTGAGGGCGTTGAAGACGAAAGGCATCGCCGCCGGCAGGCGCACGGTCAGCAGGGTCTGGGCGTAGCTCGCCGCGTAGGTGCGCATCAGGTCGCGCTCGATCCGGCCGGTGGCGTTGAGGCCGCTGATCGTGTTCACCAGCATCGGAAAGAAGGTCATGATCACCACTACCGCCGCCTTCGACTGCCAGTCGAAACCGAACCACATGACCATGATCGGCGCGACGCCGACAATCGGCAGGGCGCTGACCAGATTGCCGACCGGCAACAGCCCGCGTTGCAGGAACGGTACGCGGTCGACCAGCAGCGCGACGAGAAATCCGGCCCCGCAACCCATGACATAGCCGGGGATCACCGACTTGACGAAGGTCTGGACAAAATCCTGCCACAGCATCTGCTGGGTTGCGGCGATGGCCTCGGCAATCGCCGAGGGCGGGGGTAACAGCACCGGCGGCACGGCGAAGCCGACGACGACGATCTGCCACAGGTAAAGCACCCACAGGCCGAACAGCCCCGGCACCACCACGTCGGCGAGCCGGCTTTGCGTCTGCTGGCCGAATGTGGCGACCCGTTCCATCGCCCGCCAGGCGACGAAGCCGAGGGCGATGACGGCGAGCCACAGGCCGGTCGCCGCCTTGCCGCCGGCCCCCAACGCGACCAGGTGGATCAGCGCTGTCGCGCCGGCCAGGACCGCCGCCAGGGCAAGGACAGCAGATAAATGGAGTTGCCCGGCGCGCGCCGGCCGCCAGAGGAAAATGCCGAGCGCCAGCGCCGCAAGCCAGAGTGCAAGCCCGGCCGGCGCTGCCGTCCAGCCGCCGACCGCGCCGAGCGGCAGGGCAAGAGCCGCCGCGCCGGCAACAAGAAAAACCGCGAGCGGCCCATCGATCCGCCGGGTCATGGTTGTGCCCCGGCGCGGCGCAGGGCGAGGCGCTCGATCCCGCCGACGGCGGCAACCGACAGCCCGGCGAGCACAGCCGCGACGACCAGCGCCGCCCAGATCTGCACCGTCTGGCCGTAATAGGAGCCGACGAGCAGGCGCGCGCCGATGCCGGCCTGGGCGCCGGTCGGCAGCTCGCCGACAATGGCGCCGACGACGCTCAGCGCCACCGCGACCTTGAGGCTGGGAAAGAGGAAGGCGAGCGAGGCCGGCCAGCGCAGCTTCCACAGCGTCTGCGCGGTCGATGCGCTGTAAGTCCGCATCAGGTCGAGATGGATCGGCTCGGGCGAGGTCAAGCCTTTGACCATGCCGATGGTCACCGGGAAGAAGCACAGATAGGTCGAGATGATCGCCTTGGGCACCAGCCCGACCAGCCCGACCGAGCCGAGGACGACGATGATCATCGGCGCGATGGCGAGGATCGGCACGGTCTGCGAGGCGATGATCCACGGCATCAGCGAGCGTTCGAGGGTGCGGACATGAACGATGCCGATGGCGAGCGCGATGCCGAGCGCAGCGCCGATGGCGAAGCCGAGCAGCGCCGAGGACATCGTCACCCAGGCGTGAAAAACGAGGCTGCGCCGCGAGGTGACGGCGATGTCGAGCACGGATTTTTTGAGCTCGACCGCCACCTGGTGCGGGGCGGGCAGCACGGGCCGCTCCATCGACCAGCTATCGGCGACCAGTTCGGCGAAGGTCCATGTTGCGCGGCCGTCGCGGCCGTACTGGTCGACGATGCGCGGCGTATTGAGCTGGATCGCGCCGAGATACCAGATGGCGACGATGGCGGCGAGGACGACGGCCACCGGCCCTGCGCTGCCGCGCCGGACGCGGTCGAGAAACCCTCGCCCGCCCGGTGCGCCGGCCAGCGCGTCAGCGGTCGTCATAGCTGTGGCCCGCCCGCAGGCCCTCGCGCACGCGATGGGCGAGGGCGACGAATTCGGGCGTTTCGCGCATGTCGAGGGTGCGGTCGGCCGGCAGGTTGCTGTCGATCACGTCGACGATCCGGCCGGGGCGCGGCGACATGACCACGATCCGGGTCGACAGGAACACCGCCTCGGAGATCGAGTGGGTGACGAAGACCACCGTCTTGCCGGTGCGCTTCCACAGCCGCAGCAATTCCTCGTTCAGATGGTCGCGGATGATTTCGTCGAGCGCGCCGAACGGCTCGTCCATCAGCAGCAATTCGGGATCGAAGGACAGGGCGCGGGCGATCGACACGCGCTGCTGCATCCCGCCCGAAAGCTGCCAGGGGAATTTGCGCTCGAACCCGCCGAGATTGACCAGGTCGAGCACGCGCTTGGCGCGGGACAGCCGCTCGGCCTTGTCGACGCCCATGATCTCAAGCGGCAGGGTGATGTTGCGGATCACCGTGCGCCAGGGATAGAGGGCGGGCGCCTGGAAAATGTAGCCATAGGCGCGACGCAGGCGCGCTATCTCGGGCGTGACGCCGTTGACCGAAACCATGCCGCCGGTCGGCTTCTGCAAATCGGCGATCACCCGCATCAGGGTCGTCTTGCCGCAGCCGGACGGGCCGATCAGGCTGACGAAATCGCCGCGCCCGATGGTGAGGTCGATGTCGGACAGGGCGAAGACTGGCGTATCGGCCGTCTGGAAGGTGAGGTTGAGGCCGCGGATTTCGACCGCCACCGTCCCCGGTGCGGTTCCCGGCGCTGCGCCGGCGCGCGGCTTGCCGGCGGCCCGGCCGCTTTCGACGCTGACGATCGCCGTCATGCTTGTGCGCCCGGGTCCTTTCCGCGCCAGTTGCTGCGGTCGCCTCGGCTCACAGCGTTGCCCGCTCGAGCATGGCGCGCAAGAGCACATTGCAGCCGGCGGCGAGGTCCTCGGCGGTGGCGCTTTCGACCTCGTTGTGGCTGATGCCGTCGGCGCAAGGGACGAAGACCATGCCGGTGGGGGCGACACGGCTGATATAGCCGGCGTCGTGGCCGGCGCCCGACACGATGTCCATGTGGGCGAATCCGGCGTCTTCGGCCGCCTTGCGTACGGCGGCGACGCAATCCTTGTCGAAATGGGTCGCCGGCGAATTCCAGATTTCCTTGCACTCGCATTCTAGGCCGAGCTCGCCGCAGATAGCGGCGCAGGCATCCTCGAACTTTTTCTTCATCTTCAGCAGGTCGGCATCCTGCGGATGGCGCAGATCGACGCTGAAGAACACCGTGCCCGGAATGGTGTTGCGGGAATTGGGACTGACCTTGAGCAGACCGACGGTGGAGACGCCGGGCGCGTGCTCAAGGGCGATCTTGTTGACCCGGTCGACGATGCGCGCGGCGCCCAGCATCGCATCCTTGCGCCGGTCCATCGGCGTCGTGCCGGCGTGGCTTTCGCT
>JACQAF010000092.1 GCA_016195145.1 Rhodospirillales bacterium | reverse complement strand
TTACTTCCGGACGACGGACGTGACGGGGCAGGTGGTGCTGCCGGCGGGGACGGAGATGGTGATGCCGGGGGACAACATCGCGATGGAGGTGCATCTGATTGCGCCGATCGCGATGGACGAGGGGCTGCGCTTCGCCATCCGCGAGGGCGGCCGCACCGTCGGCGCCGGCGTCGTCGCCAAGATCATCGAATAGCGGCGACAGATAAAGCGCGCGAGGAACGGGAAACATGGCCATGGATAACCAGAGCATCCGCATCCGCCTGAAGGCGTTCGATCATCGCATCCTCGACCAGTCGACGAGCGAGATCGTCAACACCGCGAAGCGGACCGGTGCGCAGGTGCGTGGGCCGATTCCGCTGCCGACGGAAATCGAGAAATTCACCGTCAACCGCAGTCCGCACGTCGACAAGAAAAGCCGCGAGCAGTTCGAAATCCGCACCCATCGCCGCTTGCTCGATATCGTCGATCCGACGCCGCAAACGGTCGATGCGCTGATGAAGCTCGATCTCGCCGCCGGCGTCGACGTCGAGATCAAGATCTAGGCCGCGGGTCAGGGACTAAAGGTCGAAGGAACGAAGAGATCGCCATGCGTACCGGTGTCATTGCACAAAAGGTCGGTATGACCCGCCTGTTCACGGCGGAGGGCGCGCATGTGCCCGTTACCGTGCTCAAGCTCGACAATTGCCAGGTGGTCGCCGTTCGCACGGCGGAGAAGGACGGCTATGTCGCCCTTCAGCTCGGCGTCGGCAAGGCCAAGGTCAAGAACGTCGCCAAGCCGATGCGCGGCCACTTCGCCAAGGCGAAGGTCGAGCCCAAGCGCAAGCTGGCGGAATTCCGCGTCGCCGCCGATGCGGTAATCGATGTTGGCGCGGAGATCACGGCCGCGCATTACGTGCCCGGCCAGTATGTCGATGTCGCCGGCATTACCTCGGGCAAGGGCTTTCAGGGCGTCATGAAACGCTGGAACTTTGCCGGCCTCGAGGCTTCGCACGGCGTATCGATCAGCCACCGCAGCCACGGTTCGACCGGCCAGCGCCAGGATCCGGGCCGCACCTTCAAGAAGAAGAAGATGGCCGGCCATATGGGCGTCGAGCGGGCGACGACGCAGAATCTGCGCGTCGTGGCGACCGACGCCGACAAGGGTCTGATCATGATCAAGGGCGCCGTGCCCGGTTCGGCCGGCGGCTGGGTGCTGGTCAGCGACGCGGTCAAGCGTCCGCGCCCGAAGGACGCGCCGTTTCCGGCGGCGACCCGCAAGGCCGAAGGCGCCAAGGAATAATGACGATGAAGCACGAAGTAAAAACGCTCGACAACAAGGCCGCCGGCTCGATCGATCTCTCCGACGAGGTGTTCGGTCTGCCCGCGCGGGCCGATATCCTCGCCCGCATGGTGCGCTGGCAGCTCGCCAAGCGCCGGGCCGGTACCCATGACACCAAGGAGATCGGCGAGATCTCCGGCGGCGGCCGCAAGCCGTGGGCCCAGAAAGGGTCGGGGCGCGCCCGCCAGGGCTCAACCCGCAGCCCGCAATGGCGCAAGGGCGCGGTGATTTTCGGGCCGACGCCGCGCAGCCACGCCTTCGATCTGCCGAAGAAGGTGCGCAAGCTCGCGCTCAAGACGGCGCTGTCGGTCAAACAGGCCGAAGGCAAGCTGATCGTCCTCGACGGGGTCGAGATGCCGAAGCCGAAGACCAAGGAACTGGCCAAGCGGTTTGCCAAGCTCGGCTGGCTGTCGGTGCTGGTCATTGACGGCCCGATGGTCAATGAAGGCTTCGCCCGCGCGGCGCGCAACATCCCCGGCGTCGACGTGCTGCCGCAGCAGGGCGCCAATGTTTACGACATCCTGCGCCGCGACACGCTGGTCCTGACCCGCGACGCCGTGCAACACCTGGAGGCGCGCCTGAAATGAGCCCGGCTGCCAAGAAAACCTCCACCGCCAAGAAGAAAAAGGCGCCTGCGGCCAAGACGGCCGCCGGTAACGAGCATCTGTACGGCGTCATCCTGTCGCCGGTGATCACCGAGAAGGCGACGCGCGGCTCGGAGCATAATCAGGTGACCTTCAAGGTCCGCCGCGACGCCAGCAAGCCGTTGATCAAGGCGGCGATCGAGGGGCTGTTCAAGGTCAAGGTCGAAGCCGTCAACACGATTAACGTCGCCGGCAAGACCAAGCGCTTCAAGGGCCATCTCGGCCGGCGCTCGGATTACAAGAAAGCCGTCATTTCGCTGGCCGAGGGCCAGACGATCGACGTCACCACGGGCATCTAGGGTCAAGGGGCCGATAGACGATGGCACTCAAAACCTTCAAGCCGAACACGCCGGGCCTGCGCCAGGTCGTGCTTGTCGACCGCTCGGAGCTATGGAAGGGCGGTCCCGACAAGTCGCTGGTCAAGGGCGGCGGCAAGAGCGGCGGGCGCAACAATCACGGCCGCATCACCACCCGACATCATGGCGGCGGCCATCAGCGGCTCTATCGCCTGATCGACTTCAAGCGCCGTAAGTTCGACGTCGCAGCGACGGTCGAGCGGATCGAATACGATCCCAACCGCACGGCGTTCATTGCGCTAATCAAATACAGCGACGGCGAGCGCGCCTATATCCTGGCGCCGCAGCGGCTGGCCAAGGGCGACGCCGTTGTCGCCGGCGAGAAGGTCGACATCAAGCCGGGTAACGCCCTGCCGATGCGCAATATCCCGGTCGGCACGATCATTCATAACGTCGAGATGAAGCTGGGCCGCGGCGGGCAGCTCGCGCGCTCGGCCGGCACTTTCGTCCAGCTCGTCGGCAAGGATCAGGGCTACGCGCTGCTGCGCCTGTCCTCGGGCGAAGTACGCAAGGTCAATGCCGACTGCCTGGCGACGATTGGCGCGGTTTCCAACCCCGACCAACAGAACGTCAAGATCGGCAAGGCAGGCCGCAATCGCTGGCTCGGCTGGCGCCCGTCGGTGCGCGGCACGGCGATGAACCCGATCGATCACCCGCATGGCGGCGGCGAAGGCCGCACCAAGGGCGGCCGCCACCCGGTTACCCCGTGGGGCAAGCCGACCAAGGGGTACAAGACCCGCCACAACAAGGCCACGGACAAGCTTATCGTCCGTCGGCGCAACGCGAAGTAACGGAGGGACAACGTGGCGCGCTCGGTATGGAAGGGCCCGTTCGTCGATGGGTATCTCCTCAAGAAAGCGGAGAAATCCCGCAGCTCTGGCCGCAACGAGATCATCAAGATCTGGTCGCGACGCTCGACGATTCTGCCGCAATTCGTTGGCCTGACGTTCGGCGTCTATAACGGCCACAAGTTTCTGCCCGTCCTGGTGACGGAAAACATGGTCGGCCACAAATTCGGCGAGTTCGCGCCGACCCGCGTCTTCCAGGGCCATTCGGCGGCTGATAAGTCGGCGAAAAGGGCGGAAGCATGAGCAAGCAATCGAAAGGCCGCCGGCTGGCCGAGAATGAGGCGCAGGCCGTGGCCCGCGCCGTTCGCGTCAGCCCGCGCAAGCTCAATCTGGTCGCCGAGCTGATCCGCGGCAAGGATGCCGGCAAGGCGCTCGCCGAGCTGACTTTCTCCAAGCGCCGCATCGCCGGCACAGTGAGGAAGGTGCTCCAGGCCGCGATCGCCAACGCCGAGAACAATCATCAGCTTGACGTCGACCGGCTATTCGTTGCCGAAGCGCATGTCGGCCGGGCCTTCGCCATGCGGCGTTTTCATGCCCGCGGCCGCGGCCGTTCGGCGTCGATTGTCAAGCCGTTCAGCCATCTGACCGTCATTGTGCGCGAGCGCGATGAGGCCAAGAGCGAGGAGAAGGCATAGCATGGGTCAGAAGACCAACCCGATCGGGTTCCGGCTCGGCATCAACCGCACCTGGGACTCACGCTGGTTCTCGGATGGCGACTACGCCAGGCTGCTGCACGAGGACATCAAGCTGCGCGACTACCTGATCGAGCGCCTGCCCCAGGCCGGCGTTGCTAGGGTGGTGATCGAGCGACCGGCCAAGAAGGCGCGGATTACGATCCACACGGCGCGGCCGGGCGTGGTCATCGGCAAGAAGGGCGCCGACATCGAAAAGCTGCGCGCCGATCTCGCCAAAATGACCAAGAGCGAGGTCAACCTCAACATCGTCGAAATCCGCAAGCCGGAGATCGACGCCAAACTGGTGGCCGAAAACATCGCCCAGCAGCTCGAACGCCGGGTCGCCTTCCGCCGCGCGATGAAGCGCGCCGTACAGTCGGCGATGCGCCTTGGCGCGCAGGGCATCCGGATCAATTGCGGCGGCCGCCTCGGCGGGGCCGAAATTGCGCGCGTCGAATGGTATCGCGAAGGTCGCGTTCCGCTGCACACGTTGCGCGCCGATATCGATTACGGCACGGCTACCGCCAAAACCACATACGGCACCTGCGGGGTCAAGGTCTGGGTGTTCAAAGGCGAAATCCTCGCCCACGACCCGATGGCCCAGGACAAGCGGGCCGCCGAACAAGCGCCGATCCGCTAGGCCCAGGGACGACGTCAAGGAACGACGACGATGCTGCAACCGACACGAACCAAGTACCGCAAGGCGCATAAGGGCCGTATCCACGGCCTGGCCAAGGGCGGATTCACGCTCAACTTCGGCGCCTTCGGCATGAAGGCTATGGAGCCCGAGCGCGTCACCGCCCGCCAGATCGAGGCGGCGCGGCGCGCCATTACCCGCCATCTGAAGCGCGTCGGGCGGGTCTGGATCCGCATTTTCCCGGACGTTCCGGTGTCGCAGAAACCGGCCGAAGTCCGCATGGGCTCGGGCAAGGGCACGCCGGAATTCTGGGTCTGCCGGGTGAAGCCGGGCCGCATCCTGTTCGAGGTCGATGGCGTCCCGCGGGCGATCGCCGAGGAAGCCTTCGCGCTCGCCGCGGCCAAGCTGCCGATCAAGACCAAATTCGTCGGCCGTCTGGGCGAGTAGGGATAAGAACGATGAAGCCTTCCGATATCCGCGCCAAGACCGACGACGAACTCAAGGGCGAGCTCACCGATTTGCGCAAGGAGCAGTTCAACCTGCGTTTCCAGCGCGCCTCCGGCCAGCTCGAGAACACTGCGCGCGTCCGCCATGTGCGGCGCGACGTCGCGCGCATCATGACCATCCTGGCCGAGCGCCAGCGTAACGCCGCGAAAAAAGCGGCGTCGTAAGCAAGAGGAAGACGATAATGGCGCGGCGAATTCTGCAGGGGATCGTGACCAGCGATATCAACGACAAGACCGTGACGGTCCAGGTTGAGCGCCGGTTCATGCACCCGATCTACAAGAAGTTCATCGTGCGCACGACGAAGTATCTGGCGCACGACGAAACGAACCGGGTGAAGACGGGCGAGATGGTCCGCATCCGCGAATGCCGTCCGATTTCCAAGCGCAAGCGCTGGGAAGTCGTCGTCGACGCCGACGTTTCTGCCGGCGCCAAGGCCTAGGACCGAAGGTTTCAAGGAAGGATCGATACGCCAATGATCCAGATGCGGACAAATCTGGAAGTCGCCGATAACTCGGGCGCGCGTCGCGTCCAGTGCATCAAGGTGCTGGGCGGCTCTAAACGCAAAACGGCCTCGATCGGCGACATCATCGTCGTTTCGATCAAGGAGGCGATCCCGCGCGGCCGCGTCAAGAAGGGCGACGTGCACAAGGCCGTCATCGTGCGGACCTCGAAAGAGATCCACCGCCAGGACGGTTCGACCGTGCGCTTCGACCGCAACGCCGCCGTGCTTATCGACAAAGAGGGCGAGCCGATCGGCACCCGCATCTTCGGGCCGGTCACGCGCGAACTGCGCCAGAAGGGCTACATGAAGATCATCAGCCTCGCGCCGGAGGTTCTCTAGATGTCGTCGTCGACGAGAAAACCCAAGCTCAAGATCAAGAGGGATGACACCGTCGTCGTCCTTGCCGGCCGCGACAAGGGCAAGAGCGGCAAGGTGCTGCGCGTCATCCCGGCCGAACTGCGCGTCGTCGTTCAGGGCGTCAACCTGGTGAAGCGCCACACCCGGGCGGCCGCGGGCCAGACCGGCGGCATCGTCGAGAAGGAGGCGCCGATTCACGTCTCCAATATCGCGATCCAGGATCCCAAGGACAACAAGCCGACCCGCGTCGGCTACAAAATCGTCGCCGGTCGCAAGCTGCGCGTTGCACGCCGATCCGGCGAGATGATTGATCGGTGATGGACATGACCCGGTTCAAAGAACTTTACGCCAAGACCGTCAAGCCGCAGCTTATGCAGCAGTTCGGTTACAAGAATGCGCTGCAGGTGCCGCGCATCGAGAAGATCGTCATCAACATGGGCGTGGGCGAGGCGGCGCACGACGCCAAGAAGATGGACGCCGCCGCGGCCGAACTGACCGCGATCGCGGGGCAGAAGCCGCTGATCGTGCGGGCCAAGAAGGCGATCGCCAACTTCAAGCTGCGCCGCGGCCTGCCGATCGGCTGCAAGGTGACGCTGCGCGGCGTGCGGATGTACGAATTCCTCGATCGCCTGGTCACCATCGCCCTGCCGCGGGTGCGCGATTTTCGCGGCCTGTCCGGCAAGAGCTTCGACGGGCGCGGCAACTACGCCCTCGGCCTCAAGGAGCAAATCGTGTTCCCCGAGATCAATTACGACAAGATCGATGCCATTCGCGGCATGGACATCGTCATCGTGACCACCGCGAAGTCCAATGAGGAGGCGAAAGCGCTCCTCAAGGGCTTCAACATGCCGTTTACGAACTGACTTCGGACAGCCCCGAGACAAGGACGGGAATCATGGCCAAGAAAAGCGCCATCGAAAAGAACAAGCGACGGATGCGGCTTGCCAAGCAATATGCGGCAAAACGCGCCAAGCTGAAGGAAATCGCCGGCGATCGCGATCTTCCGCAGGAAGACCGTTTCGCTGCGCGCCTGAAGCTGTCCGAGTTGCCGCGTAATTCGGCGCCGAACCGTGTGCGCAACCGTTGTGAGCTTACCGGCCGACCGCGTGGGACCTATCGCAAATTCAAGCTGTCGCGCATTGCGTTGCGCCAGCTTGCCGCGATCGGGCAGATCCCCGGCATGGTCAAGTCGAGCTGGTAGAGGAGGAGTCCGGATATGGCGATGAGCGATCCCTTGGGCGATATGCTTGCGCGCATCCGCAATGCCCAGGCGGCTGGGCACGGATCGGTTGTGAGCCCGGCGTCGAAGTTGCGCAAGAACGTCCTCGACGTTTTGCAGCGCGAAGGGTATATCCGCAGTTATTCGTGGGCCGAGCTGCGTGCCGGCCTTGCCGAATTCACGATCGAACTTAAATATCACGAGGGAACGCCGGTGATTAAGGAGATCGACCGCGTGTCGACCCCGGGCCGGCGCGTTTACGCCAAGATCAAGGATCTGCCGCAGGTTTACGGCGGGCTGGGTATTTCGATCCTGTCGACGCCACAGGGCGTGCTGTCGGATTCCGAGGCGCGAGCCGCCAATGTCGGCGGTGAAATCCTCTGCCGGGTGTTCTAGGAGAGCGTAATGTCACGCATCGGCAAACAACCGGTCGCCGTGCCGAGCGGCGTCAATGTCCAGGTCGCCGGCCAGACGGTGACGGTGAGCGGCAAGCTTGGCAAACAGATGCTGGCGCTGTCGCCCGAGGTGGCTATCGCGGTCGCCGACGGCAAGGCGGTGCTGACGCCGCGCACGCAGTCGAAGCGCGCGCGCATGCTATGGGGCACCAATCGGGCGCTGCTCAGCAACATCGTCAACGGGGTCTCGAAGGGCTTTACGGTCAATCTCGAGATCAACGGCATCGGTTTTCGCGCGGCGCTCGAAGGCAAGAACCTAAATCTGCAGCTCGGCTTCAGCCATGACATCAAGTATCCGATACCCGAAGGAATCGCGATCAAGGTGGGCGAGAAGCAGACAACGCTGACGATCAGCGGCGCCGATCGTCAAAAGGTCGGTCAGGTCGCGGCCGAGATCCGCGCCATGCGCAAGCCCGAGCCGTACAAGGGCAAGGGCATCAAGTACGATACGGAAGTCATCCGGCGTAAAGAAGGAAAGAAGAAGTAGGACGGCCCCATGGAAAAGACCCAAAGACTTTTCGCGCGCCGCCAGAAACGGTTGCGCATCGGTATCCGCCGCAAAGCCGGCGGGCGGGCGCGCTTGTCGGTGTTCCGCTCGTCGAAGCATATCTATGCCCAGATTATCGACGATGCGAAGGGCGCCACCGTCGCCGCCGCATCGAGCATCGATAAGGACATCAAGACCAAGATCAAGACCGGGGCCGACATCGCCGCGGCCAAGGAAGTTGGCCGGCTGCTCGCCGCGCGGGCGCTGGCGGCCGGGGTCAAGGAAGTTGTTTTCGACCGCGGCGGCTATCTGTTTCACGGCCGGGTCAAAGCCTTGGCCGACGCCGCCCGCGAAGGCGGCCTGTCGTTCTAGGCCAATGAATCTAAGGCGCAAGGGAAGTTAGATATGGCACGCACGCAAGCGGGTGAACGCTCCGGAGGACGCCGTCGCGACGGCGATCGCGGCCAGCGCGAGGATTCAGAACTCCTCGAAAAGCTGGTTTCGATCAATCGCGTCGCCAAGGTGGTCAAGGGCGGTCGTCGTTTCGGTTTCGCCGCCGTCGTCGTCGTCGGCGACCGCAAGGGTCGTTCCGGCTATGGCACCGGCAAGGCGCGCGAGGTGCCCGAGGCGATCCGCAAGGCGACCGAGCAGGCCAAGCGCAACATGGTTCGCATTCCCTTGCGCGAAGGGCGCACGCTGCATCACGACGCCCACGGCCGTTATGGCGCGGGCAAGGTCGTGCTGCGCTCGGCCAAGCCGGGCACCGGGATCATCGCCGGCGGCCCGATGCGCGCGATTTTCGAGACGCTCGGCCTCCAGGACGTAGTCGCCAAGTCGATCGGCTCATCCAATCCGCACAACATGATCAAGGCGACGTTCGACGCCCTCAACTCCATGTCGAGCCCGCGTTCGATCGCGACCAAGCGTGGCAAGAAGGTCGGCGATATCGTCGGCCGCCGCGACGTCGAAGCGGCCGCCGCGGCCAAGGAATAACGGAGAAGACGCGATGGTGGGCGCAAAGAAGGACGCGGCCGGCAAGAAGACCGTGCGAGTGACCCAGATCGGCTCGCCGATCGGCGGCACCGAAGACCAGCTTGCCACCCTGATCGGGCTCGGCCTCAACAAACGGCATCGCACGCGCGAGCTGGAGGACACCCCGTCGGTGCGCGGGATGATCGGCAAGGTGCGCCATCTGCTGCGGATCGAAGAGTAGCATTCAGCCGGGCGGCTTCGGTCGCCCGCCAAACGGGAAGACGTCATGAAACTGAACCAGATTCGCGACAATCGCGGCGCCCGTCAGGCGCCCAAACGCCTCGGCCGCGGCATCGGCTCCGGGCTTGGCAAGACCTCGGGGCGCGGCGGCAAGGGCCAGACGGCGCGTTCGGGCGTGTCGCTGAACGGTTTCGAGGGCGGTCAGACGCCAATCTATCGTCGCCTGCCCAAGCGCGGTTTCAACAACATCTTCCGCCGTACCTTTCAGGAGCTCAATCTTGAAATCCTGCAGAAAGCGATCGACGACAAGAAGATCGACGCCGCTGGACCGATCACCGCCGACGGGTTGGTGAAGGCCGGGGTTATCCGCCGCGCTTTTGATGGCGTGCGCCTCCTCGGCAACGGCAAAGACGCCTTCAAGGCCAAGATCGAGATCGAGGTGGCGGGGGCCACCAAGTCGGCGGTTGCGGCGATCGAGAAGGCCGGCGGCAAGGTTAGTTTCATCGCGCCGGTCCGCGAGAACGTGCTAAAAGACATTGCGGCTAAACAGGCGCGTCGGGCCAAGCGTCAGGCCAAAGAAACGCCGAAGGCCGCCGGTAAGGCGACCGAAAAACCGGTTGAAAAGGCCGCCGAAAAATCAGCCGGGAAGGCCGCCGAAAAACCGGCCAAGTAAACGGGTCCGTCCGCCAACTGAGAGGCTGAGACGAACATGGCTTCTGCCGCAGAACAACTTGCCGCGAATATCAACTGGGGCGCCTTTTCCAAGGCGACCGAGCTCAAGAAGCGCATCTGGTTCACGCTTGGCGCGCTGATCGTTTACCGGCTCGGCACCTATATACCGATTCCCGGCATCGACCCGACAGTCCTCGCCGAAATCTTCCGCCAGCAACAGGGCGGCATCCTCGGCATGTTCGACATGTTCTCGGGCGGGGCGCTCGGGCGGATGACAATTTTCGCTCTCAACATCATGCCTTACATTTCGGCCTCGATCATCATGCAGCTGATGACGGCGGTTTCGCCGACCTTGGAGGCGTTGAAAAAAGAGGGCGAGAGCGGTCGCAAGAAAATCAACCAGTACACCCGCTACTTCACCGTCGTTCTGGCGCTGGTCCAGTCATTCGGGCTCGCCGTCGGCCTTGAAGGCATGAGCGGTTCTTCCGGCGGGGCGGTGATCGCGCCCGGGATTTTCTTTCGCCTGACCGCAGTCATCACCATGACCGGCGGCACCGTGTTCCTGATGTGGCTCGGCGAGCAGATAACTGCGCGCGGCGTCGGCAACGGCATATCGCTGATTATCTTCGCCGGCATCGTCGCCAATTTGCCGCACGCGCTGGCCGCGACGCTGGAGCTCGGCCGCACCGGCGCGCTGTCGACCATCTTCATCATCGTACTGTTCGTGATGGCGGTTGCCGTAATCACGTTCATGGTGTTCATCGAACGCGCCCAGCGCCGCATTCTCGTCCAGTATCCGAAACGCCAAGTCGGCAACAAGATGTTCGGCGGCGAATCGTCGCATCTGCCGCTCAAGCTCAATACGGCGGGCGTCATCCCGCCGATCTTCGCCTCGTCGTTGCTGCTGATGCCGCTGACCTTTACGTCC
>JACQAF010000091.1 GCA_016195145.1 Rhodospirillales bacterium | reverse complement strand
CTGGACCTTGCCGCCGATGATCGATTGCTGCTCGGAGCATACGCGCGCGAATTGCTTGTCGAACTCGGTCCCCGAAGCCGGCGGCAATCCTGGCGCCTTCTTGGCGACCGGTGTCCTCGCCGCCGTCGGCGCCGGTCCGCTTTCGGCCGTGCTCAGGGCGTCGCGCAGCTTATCGAACAGCTTGTTGTATTTTCCACCGAGCATTGGTCTCTGCCTGCATCTCTCGTTGTCGTCCGAATTTCGAAAACCACGGCCACCGCCGGTTTACTTCCGGTTAACGTTACGCCGACCGGTCGATCCCGAGGCCGTCTAGCCAGTCGCCGCTGCCGGCTTTACCTCGCCCAACATGCGTTGCACCGTCGCCAGCAGTTCCGATTTCTTGAACGGTTTCTTCAGTACATCCCCCGCTCCGATCTGCTTCGCCATCTGCAGAAAATCGGTGTTGCCGATGCGTCCGCCCCCGGAAATTGCGATGATCTTCGCCTGCGGATTGGCGCGTCGCAGCAGGGTCACCGTCTCGATGCCTTCCTGCTCGGGCATGATGATGTCGGTGATCACAAGATCCCATTGGCTGGCGGTGTATTTCTGCACGCCGTCCTTGCCGTTGACCGCCTCGCCGACCTCGTGGCCGGCCATCGTCAGCGCCTGCCGAAGATAGAGACGGATCATTTGCTCGTCGTCGATGACCAGTATGCGCGCCATTTATTGCTCCTCGCCGATCAGGCCGTGATGTCTCGACCGCAGCTCATTCCTGGAGCAGCGGGAAATAAACCGTGAACTCGGTCCCTACCCCCAGCTCCGACGTGACGGCGATGCCGCCCTTATGCGCCGTCACGATGCCGTGAACGACCGACAAGCCGAGCCCGGTGCCCTTGCCGACCTCCTTGGTCGTATAGAACGGATCGAAAATCTTGCCGAGGCGATCCGGCGGGATTCCGCCGCCCGTGTCGCTAAAGCTAAGCTTCGCGTAGTCGCCCGGCGGCAACGTCCCGCCGACGACGGCAAAATCCGGCTCGACGGTGGTTCGCTCGAACTTGATGCGGATCGTTCCGTGGTTCGTGCCAATGGCGTAAATCGAATTCGAGGCGAAGTTCATCACGATCTGCTGCAGCTGCGTGCCGTTGGCCATGACCATCGGCAGGCCGCGCCCGATTTGCGCGTCGAGATTGATCGTGCTCGGCACCATCGCGCGGATCAGCGGCATCGTCTCGTCGAGGATATCGGTAATCTGGAGCGCGACAAGCTCCTGCTGGTCGGTGCGGCTGAACGCCAGAATCCGTTCGACAAGATCCTTGCCGCGCTGGGCGGCGTCGACCACGTGGGTAAGGTTCTCGCGCATCGGATCGTCTTCGGCCATCATCTCGATGGTGATTTCGGTCAGGCCGATCACCGGCGTCAGCAGATTGTTGAAGTCGTGGGCGATGCCGCCGGCCAGTACGCCGAGCGCCTCCATTTTCTGCGCCCCGCGCAGCTGATCCTCAAGGAGCGAGCGTTCATGCTCCGCCTTCTTGCGGTCGGTAATGTCGGCCACCGAGCCGGCCATCCGATAGGCGCGCCCTTCGGCGTTGCGCAACGCGACGCCGCGATCGCGCACCCAGCAAAACTCCCCCGAACCCGACTGCACCCGATACTCGAACGAAAACGATTCGGTTTTACCTTTCAGGTGATCGATCATCGCGGCGCGGTAAGCCGCGATATCGTCGGGATGGAGCCGGCCGAGCCACCATTTCCCGTCGCTGACCTCGCGCATGTCGAGTTCGCCCAGGTTCATGCCGAGTATTTCGAGCGCGCGGTCGGAACGATATATCTTGTTAATCTTGATGTCCCAGTCCCACAGGCCCTCGTTGGAGCCCTTCATGGCGAGGGCGTAGCGTTCCTCGCTGATGCGCAACGCGCGTTCGGCGATTTTGCGCTTGGTGATGTCGGTAAACATCGTGATACAGCCGCCATCGGCCATCGGGTTGCGACGCACCTCGATGTAACGGCCGTTGGGCCGCCGGCGTTCGTGCTGTTGCGGATCGGGACTGATCAGGGCCTCGAGATGCGCCCTGACTTCGCCCGCCGGATCGGCCTCGCCTAATTCGCCGCGTTCCGCCAGATATTGGATAATGTCGCGTATCGGACGGCCGCGGCGTACCAGCTTTTCCGGGAGCTCGAACATCGACGCGAATTGTTGATTCCACACGGTGAGGCGCAGATCGCGATCGACCACGCAGACCCCTTCGTCCATCCCTTCGAGCGTCGACTCCAGTACCGAGGATTTGCGGCCCAGTTCCTGCTCGCGCTCCTTCAAATCGGTGATGTCGGTGCGCAGGCCGGCGATGCCGCCGGATTCCGTCTTCGATTCGGTGATCCGCAACCAGCGGCCGTTCATCAATTGCTGTTCGACCGGGCCGATCGGGTTGAGATGCCGCTTCACCATCTCGGCGACCCATTCGTCGACGCGGCCGATGGCGTCGAGATAATCGCCGCGCTCGGCGCCCTCACGGATGATGTCGGCGAAATTGCGGCCGATGGCCATCGTTTCCTTCGTCGCGCCGTAGAGCTCCCGGTATCGGGTGTTGCAAGCGATCAACCGGTCGTCTTCGTCGTAGATCGCGAAGCCTTCGGAAATGCTTTCGACCGCGTCGTGCAGCATATCTTCGGCCTGCTTACTCTCGGTCACGTCGGAGAACATGACGACGAATCCGCCGCCGGGCATCGGAGTGCGCCGGACCTCGATCAGCCGCCGGTTGGGGCGGCGATACATGCTGGTCTGCGCCCGCGTCGGATCGAGATATTTAAGGTGCCGCTCGATCTCTTGTTCGGGATTGAGCCAGCCGAATTCCTTCCGCGCCGCCTGGAAACGCAAAATATCGGGCAGACCCAGCCCGACCCGCACGAAATCCGAGGGAAAATCGAGGATTTCCTGATAGCGTTTGTTCCACGCGACAAGGCAACGGTCCCGATCGAAGACGGCGATTCCCTCGTTGATCGCATCGAGCGTCGCCTGGAGTTGGCTCGATTGGCGCGCCGCATTTTCGTTTCGCCGCTCGACATCCGTGATGTCGGTCGCGGTGGTGACGATATTCTCGTGCGCCCCGCGCTGCTCCCCGACGAGCAGCGAGCGCCCGTCGCTCAGGCGAAGAATGACCGGGCTGCCAGGATTGCGGTGGCGATGAAGCTGTTCGGCGATGAAACCTTCGGCGCCGCTATCGGAAATGACGAACACCCCGCGCGCAACTTGCGCGCGCAGGATATCTTCGTATGGCGTTCCCGGCCGGAGCAATTCGACCACGGGGTCGAATATTCTGGCGTATGCGGTGTTGGCGATGATCAGGCAATCGTCCGAATCCCATAATGCGACGCCGCCCGAAACCGATTCGATGGCGTCGCGCAGGCGTCGCTGGGCAAGGGCCGCCTGCTTATGCGCAACCGATTCGCGTGTTTCGGCAGAATGCGGATCGGCGTCGTGCCGATCGGGCGACGCGCGCCCGGAAACAACCGCCTGAATCGACGGATGCGACTCGCCGTTTATCATGGGATCGTGGTCCTGCGGCATTGGTGATTCCGCGCAAGAATTTCAATCTATCCCCTGTCGATACAGCCGGGATAACGAGCATGCAGAATCGCAGAAACCGGTTAATCAGCGATTACCCTGCGTCGGTTTCTTTGGATCAGATTCTTATAACGGCGTAGATCGCTCGTAGTATTTCTTTTGTACTACAATAAATCAGCTATAAAAATATCAGCGAAACATGGATAATTTTTATCCGATCCGCGGCACTCCGCACCCTGGGTCAGCCGATCCCGGCCTTGAGCCGGCGCAAGACCGGCGGCAGGTTTTCCGGCAAATCCTCGGCGATCAGACCGGGGCCGACCGCGGCGGCGGCTTCGCCATGGAGCCACGCGGCCGCACAAGCCGCATCGAACGGCGACAGACCCTGGGCCATCAATCCTATGGCAAAACCGGCGAGAACATCCCCGGCTCCCGCCGTCGCGAGATCGGGCGGCGCGTTGGCGTTAATCGCGGCGCGGCCGTCGGGCGCGGCAATCACCGTGTCCGCCCCCTTGAGCAGTACCGTTGCCCCGCTTTCGCGAGCGGCGGCCCGGGTGCGCGCCAGCTTGTCGCCAGCAACCTTGAACAGCCGCGCGAACTCGCCTTCATGCGGCGTCAGCAAGACTGGCGAGCGGATGGCGCGGAACAATTGTTTGGGATCGTCGGCAAAAACCGAGATCGCATCGGCGTCGAGAACGCAGGCCTTGCCCGCCGCGAGGGCCGCCAGCGTGCGCATCTGGGTCGTCATCTCGACCCCGTTACCCGGGCCGACAAGGACAGCATTCCGGCGCTTATCGTCGAGCAACGCCGCGAAGGCCGACGGGCTGTCGATCGGGGCGGTCAGAATGCCGGCCATCTCCATCGCATAGATCGGGATCGCCGGCGATTCGGCTGCCACGGTGACAAGCCCCGCCCCGACCCGCAATGCGCCCCGAGCGGCAAGCCGCGCCGCGCCGGTCATTCGCCTTCCGCCGACGATGACGGCGTGTCCACGGCTGTATTTGTGGCTTTCCAGCGACGGCCACGGAAATCGCGCCCGCCATAGCGCCGGCGCGTTTTCATGCGCCGCCAGGCCGATTTGCATCAGCGCCTCGGGCGGAATGCCGATATCCGCCACCACGACATCGCCGCAACGCCCCCGCCCCGGCAACAGAAGATGCCCCGGCTTCTTGCGAAAGAACGTCACCGTCGCCGCGCAATGCGGGGCGTCGCCCAGCACTGCGCCGCTGTCGCCGGCCACGCCGCTCGGTACATCGACGGCGATACAGGGCAGACCCCTGGTCCCGATCGCCCGCACGGTCTCAAGCGCGGCGCCAGTCAGCGGGCGCGTCAGGCCAGCGCCGAACAACGCATCGATGACGACGCCCGCGCCATCGAGCGCCGTCGGCGATACCGGCGCGGTTCCGTCTTTCCATCGTCCGGCGTTCAGTGCCGCATCGCCCGCAAGCGTCTGCGTCTTGCCCAACAAGGCGACGCGCACCGGCCATCCCGCACCGGCCAGATGGCGGGCCGCGACAAACCCATCGCCGCCATTATTGCCGGGGCCGCAAAGGACGACGACGGGGCGGGGCGCGAAACGACGCTGAATTTCGTGGGCGACGGCCGCCCCCGCCGCTTCCATGAGGCGTTCGGACGGCGTCCCGGCGGCGATCGCGGCAGCGTCGGCGCGCGCCATCTCGGCGCAGGTCAGCAGGGCGAATTCGTCGGCTGTCGTTCCCTCCATGTCCGGACTATAACCTAGCGATCCCCCGGAGAATCGCAAAAATGCCACATTGGCAGGCAACCCTCTGCATCATGCCAGCCTTCGCCCTGCACCGTCTCGCGGCTGCCCTGCTGGCGGCGCTGCTTTGTCTGTCGACGCCGGCGCGGGCGGAGGAACCGGTCGACCTTCTGCTCGT
>JACQAF010000090.1 GCA_016195145.1 Rhodospirillales bacterium | reverse complement strand
GCCGCCGGTGCGCGGCGACCACGACCAGCTGATGCAGGTGGTCATCAACTTGCTGTCCAACGCGGTCAAATTCTCGCCGCCGGGCAGCGGCCGGGTCGGCGTACGCGTCGCCGCAACGCCCGATGGCGTCGAGGTCGGGGTCAACGACAACGGCCCCGGCATCGCGCCCGAAAACCAGGCCATGATCTTCGAAAAATTCCGCCAGGTCGGCGACATGCTTTCGGGCAAGCCGGAAGGATCGGGGCTCGGCCTCGCCATTTGCCGGCGGATCATCGAGCATCTCGGCGGGCGGATATGGGTCGAAAGCCGGTCGGGCAACGGCGCCGTCTTCGCCTTCGTCGTGCCTTATGCCGAGCCGCGCGCCGCAGCGGCGGCGAAATAGCCGCAAAACCGGCGGAGCGCCCCGCCTACCACAACGCACCGGTCAGATCGGCGCGCACCTGCTTGCGCACCCCGTCGATCGCACGCAGGGAATCGACCAGGAGATCGCGCTCGCGGCGCGACAGCGTGTCGGGATCGACGTAATTGCCGACCTTGCGGCCGGCGTGATAATCGGCGAGCTGCTGACGCAATAGGATATGCGTCACATGCTCGAACGCAGCCTTGATCTCGTCGCAATCGTTGCGGTCGAACGTGCCGCGTTCGCCGAGGGCGGCGATCCGCGCCAGCGTGCCGGTCTCGGGCACGCCGGCGGCGAGCGCCATCAGCCGCACCGAGGCGACCAGCGGCATGGTGCCGCGCATCTTGAGATCGACCCGCCCCGGATGATCGCCCGAGGCGTTCTTGACGATGCGCCCGAACATGCCAAGGGCGACCGACCGGCTCGTTTCGTCGACGCACATCATCGACAGCAAGGCCGGGTAGGCCGCCAGCGACTGCATGACGAATTCGCGCAATTCCGTCGCCGGCTCGACCGGGCCGGCGATCGCCCGGAAGTCGAGGAAAATATCGGCGAACAGCACGGCGACCGGGCTACGCCGTTCGGCCCATAAGTTGAATTGATGTTTCCACTGGCTGGCCGTTTTGCGCCACAGGGGATTGCTCGCCATTACATTGCCCCGGCACAGGGGGAAGCCGACCGTATCGAGCTGTTTGGTAAAACGCTCGGCCAGCGCAATGAAAAAGGGGTCGATGCGGCCGTGCTCGTCGTCCGGGTAGTTGGCGAGGATGAAGCCGTTATCCTGGTCGGGATAGAGGAAATTCTCGCCCCGCCCGCCCGAACCCATGATGAGCAGGGTGAAGGGCACCGGCGGCGCGCCCCAGCCTTCCTCGGCCATCGCCGACACCACGCCATCGAGAATGCGGCGGTGAATGTCGCAATTGATGTCGGTGATCAGGCCCTGGATTTCGGGCGCCGGCAGGTTGTCGGCGAGGAGTTCGCTCGCCAACTCCGCCTGCGCCTGCTTGACCTGACTGAGGCCGTCGAGCGTGCTGTCGCGCGTCAGGCGGTCGATCTGGCCCATCATCCGGCCGCTCGCCGCCGCCAGCGCGTCGTTGAGGTCGAGCAACCCGGCCGGCCGGCCGGCCGCGTCGACCACCGGCATGTGCCGCAGGCCGAGGCGGCGCATGCGCGCCACCGCCCGGTAAAGATAGTCGTCGGCCGCGACCGTGCGCACGGGCCGGGTCATCACCGAATCGATCGGCGTATCCTGGCCGGCCTGAAAGGCGACCCGCCGGACGATGTCTTGTTCGGTGACGATGCCGACGATCCGGCCGACCGCGTCAACGACCAGCGCGCTCGACGCCTGGCGGGCGGTCATGCCGACCACAACTTCGCCCAGCCGGGCCCCGGCCGGGCAGATGAAAGGCGCGACGCCCATGAAATCGCGCACCAGCTTGGTGAAGATCGCCGTCTGCGAGCGCAACGGCGTTGTCGTTTCCCGGCTGCTGCGATCGTCCGCCGCCACGCCGCCCGCTCGCGTCAGCTGGGGGGCGGCGGCTCGGCCGGCGGATCGGCCGGCGACCCGAGCAGGTCGCGAAGCACCGGTTCGACGCGGACGCGCGCATGCAGGGAATGGCAGAACCCGACCATCTGGAATTTGACCGACCCGAAAACTGCCTCCTGGTCCGCTTTGCGCATGTTGGTATGGATCGGCAGCGTATCGAACAGGCGGCGGGCCGAGCTAAGCGCCACCTCGGGTGGTGGCAACGGCGGCGCCATGCGAACCGCCGACATCCGCGCCGCGAATGCGGCGATCGCATCGTCCCACCCTTCCGGGCGGTGGTCCGGCAAGGGGTAGGCATGAAGTATCTCCGGGTACATGGCCGTCAGCCGCTCCGACAGCCGGACCCGCGAATCGACGCCCGCGACATGGGGGCGCAAATGTCCCTCCATCACGATGATGAGATCGGCGACCGTCGCCGCGAACGATTCCCAGCGGCAGACCGTCAGGGCATCGATGAATGGCTGTTCCTTGAACAGCGAGTGGCTGAATGCCCCCGCCTTGACCCGGCAATAATCGATCGCGCATTTTTGCGCGATATACGATCCATGTGCCGATAGCAAATCGCGCAAGGTTTCCGCCGAGTCGACCGGCGGTTCCTGCCAGAACTGCCGCAGCCGCTGCCATGCCCGTCTGGCGACGCCGATTTGGCCCGGGGCGGCGGCAATCGCCTCTTCCTTGTGCATTGGTCCGTTTGTCCTGTTGTCACAATGTGGTGTTCATGTTATCAGATTCGACGCTGGAAGAAGACAAGGCTCAAAATGAGCCGGTTTCAGCCGAAGCCTAAGGGGGAATGCCGCATTTCGGTGCCGGGCCTACATTTTTCCTGTCGCAATACGGCACCGCAACGTTCCCGGGTCGGCAAACCGGTGTCGTCGAAATCCGGTTTCGAATTTGAGCCTAGTTCGCTTGCTCGTTCCGCGAGACTCCGGCGTCTGGTCGTGTCCGGTTCCTGCGCTCGTGTCTCGACGCGCATAAGGGGAGGATGACATAGCATGGAAAAAGAACAATTCTCGGCCGAAAAGATGGATGCGCATTGGCGAAAAACATCTAAGTTGATGTGGACCCTCCTCTTCTGGTGGTTCTTCTTCAGCTTCTTCGTCCACGCCTTCGCGATCCAACTTAACGGAATCGTGATCCTAGGGTTCCCGATCGGCTTCTACATGGCTGCCCAGGGCTCTCTGGTCGCCTTCGTCGTCCTGTGCTTCTGGAACGCCAGCGCACAGAACAAGATCGACGAAGAATTCGGCGTGGCCGAGGAATAAGGGGGAACTGGTCATGGCCTATGAAGTCGGAAAAAGCGAATTTATCAATAATCTCGGCCGCATCTATGGGATGTACACGGGGGGCTTCATCGGCTTCACGATCGTCCTGGCCGTTCTCGAACAGTTGGGCGTTCCCAACAAGATCATCGGCTACGCCTTCGTCTTCCTGACGATCGGCGTTTACGCCCTGATCGGCTGGCTATCGCGAACCGCGCAAATCTCCGAATACTACGTCGCCGGCCGGCGCGTCCCCGCCTTCTATAACGGCATGGCGACCGGCGCCGACTGGATGGGCGCCGCTTCGTTCATCTCGATGGCGGGCGGCCGCCGACTGGATGAGCGCCGCTTCGTTCATCTCGATGGCGGGCGGCCTCTACATTCAGGGTTATGGCGGCCTTGCCTTCGTGCTCGGCTGGACGGGCGGTTACGTGCTGGTGGCGATCCTGCTGGCCCCGTATCTGCGCAAATTCGGCCAGTTCACGGTTCCCGACTTCCTCGGCGTCCGCTACGGCGGAAACTTCGCCCGCGGCGCGGGGGTTCTGGTGCTGTTCTGCGCGTCGTTCACCTATGTCGTCGCGCAGGTGTTCGGCGTCGGCATCATCACCTCGCGTTTCCTCGGCATCCCCTTCGAGATCGCGGTGTTCGTCGGCCTCGTCGGCATCCTGGTGTGCTCGATGCTCGGCGGCATGCGGGCGGTGACGTGGACGCAGGTGGCGCAGTACATCATTCTGATCATCGCCTACCTGATCCCCGTCGTCTGGCTGTCGACCAAGAAATACGGGATTCCGATCCCCGAACTGACCTACGGCCAGGCGCTGCAACAGATCGTCGAACTCGAATCGAAACTGGGCGTGGTCAAGAGCCACATCGCCGCGTTCCAAGACGCCAAAGGACAGTTCAGCTGGACGGTCTTCGCCAACTTCTTCGCGTTGATCCTCTGCCTGATGGTCGGCACGGCGTCGCTGCCGCACATCCTGATGCGCTACTTCACCACGCCGAACGTGCGCGACGCGCGGTCGTCGGTGGGCTGGAGCATTTTCTTCATCTTCCTGCTCTACTTCACCGCCCCGGCCTATGCGGCCTTCGCCAAGCTCGAGGTCTATTCGAACGTGATCGGCCAGCCGATCGCCTCGTTGCCGGCCTGGGTCAATAACTGGCATGCTGTCGGCGGCCTGCTGACCATCAACGACATCAACAAGGACGGCATCCTCCAGCTCAACGAACTGACGCTTAACCAGGACATCATCGTTCTGGCGACGCCTGAGATCGCGGGCTTGCCCTATGTGATTTCGGGCCTGGTGGCGGCTGGCGGCCTGGCGGCGGCGCTCTCGACCGCCGACGGGCTGTTGCTCGCCATCGCCAACGCCCTCAGTCATGACGTCTACTATAAGATGATCAACCCCAAGGCGAACGCGACCCGTCGCCTAGTCGTGGCCCGCGTGCTGCTCGTCGGCGTGGCGATCATCGCCGCGGCGACGGCCGGCACCAAGCCATCGGGCATCATCCAGATGGTGGCGTGGGCGTTCTCCCTGGCCGCGGCCGGCCTGTTCGCGCCGCTGGTCATGGGCATCTGGTGGAAACGCACCAACTCGGTTGGCGCGGTTACCGGCATGCTGTCCGGGTTCGGGCTCTGCCTGTTCTACCTGGTGATGACCAGATATTTCCCCGAGACGTTTGAGGCCTGGTTCGGCACCAAACTGTGGTGGGGTATTACCAACATCTCGGCCGGAATCTTCGGCATCCCGGTCGCCTTCGTGGTGACGTGGGTGGTCAGTATGATGACCGCGCCGCCGCCGAAGGAGATGATGGACTTCGTCGACTCCATCCGCCGGCCCAAGGGCGAGATTGCCTGGACCGCCGGCGCCGTCCACGAATAGGGCGGGCGAGGTTACACTTCGGGCGCGGGGTCCGGCGACGGGCCTCGCGCTTTTCTTTTGCCGCAAGCTCGGCTAGGGATAGCGGCCATGCAGGGGCAAAATATCTGGTGGGATTACTGGTATTTCCACCTGACCAACTACGCGCTGGCGGCGCTTCTTTACACCCTGCTCGGACGCTTTCTTCTTGGCGTCCTGCTGCCGCCCGACAGCCCCAACTACATTTATCGCTGGTTCTGCCGCCTGACCGACTTCGTCGTCCGGTGGACTTCCTTCATTACCCCGGCTTATGTCGCGACCCGTTACGTTCCGCTCGCCGCCGCCTTCTGGCTCGCTGCGGTGCGGCTCGCGCTATATATCGTTCTCTACCAGTTCGGCCTTCTCCCCAAGATCGTACTTCAACCCGACAGCCCGGCTTAGGCGCCTCATGCAGCCCCAGAATATTTTCGTCATCGTCCTGTCGGTCTGCCTGCTCAACGGGCTGCTGTCGCCCTATTTGCTGGTCGTCTACCTGATTGCCCCGCTTTGGCTGCCCGACTATCTGCCGATGCCGCTGGAACTGCGTCTTTACGTGAGTTCGCTCGCCCTTTCGACCGCAACGCTTTTCGTCAGCGGCGTCCCGGCGGCGCTGTACGAGCGCTTGAGCGGCCTCGGCCGGCCGACCTCGACCGCCATGTATATCTGGCTGGTTGGGGCCATCGTCCTCAGCCTGCCGAGCCTTAACCGCCTGAACGCTTCCGGGTCTGGCCTCGTTGGGGCGAAATTGGGACGATCCGGGCATGGAAAAAATCCGCCACCTGGCCGATATATCGATCCGTCGCGGTTGCGGGTTCGGCCTGATCGCGATCTGGACGGCGACGATGGGCATGGCCTATGACGCGTCGCTTGCGGTGCGGGCGGGGGCCCTGCTGCTGACCCTGATGGGCACGATCCTGGTGATCAAGAGCATCCGCGCCCCCGTCCGGAATTTCCGGCATACCGAGCTGTGGATCCTGCTCGACCGCCAGCACGGCCTGCCCGAAAACCAGGCCCAGCAGATGATCGGCGGCGTGCTGCGCGACCGCTATATGTGGCACGCCCAGATAACCGCCGTCGCCGCGCTTGTCTTGTGGCTGCTCGCCTTCCTACTGGCCGCGATCAGATTGCCCGGCGCGGAATAGGCGGCGGGGCAGAATCAACCGCGCAGCCGGCCGGGGCCGAAAAGCGGATGGTGGGCCCGGCAGGACTCGAACCTGCGACAACACCGTTATGAGCGGCGCGTTCTAACCACCTGAACTACGGGCCCGACCGGTCCCCCGGGGCCGCCTTCCCCCGCCCATTTCCGGGCCCGGACGCCAGCGACCGAGGGGCATTCTATACCGCTCCGGCCGAGCGCTGGGGAGAGGAATCCGACCGGGCGCGGACGCAAGCGCCCGCGCGGATGACAGGGGATCGGCCCGGGATCAGCGCTTGCCGCGGCGCTGGCAGAGATAGATGACGTTGGCCGAGTGCTTGTTCAGGCCCGGGATCCACGAGACATACTTGTCGAAGCGCGCGAAGCGGGCGGCGTAATGGAGGCTCTTCTTGAAGCGATAGATCATCGGCGCGACGAAATGGGTGCGGCTTTCGGCGACCACTTCGAACCCCGCCTCGGCCAGCAGCCGGCGGACATGTTCCTCGGCATAGACCCAGATATTCTCGTTCTCGTAGATATAGAACGTGCTGACCTGCGAGACGTCCTGGCCGAAATGGGCGGTAAACATGTATTCGGGGCTGCGGCTCGATTCGAATTCGAGGATCAGCCGGCCGTCGCCCTTGACCACCCGGGCGATCTCGGCGATCGCCTTCGGCAGGTCGCCGACATAGTTGACCACCGACCCGACGCAGACGCAAACATCGACCGATCCGGTCTTGAGCGGCAGGTTGGCGAGGTCGCCGGCCACCCCGCAGGGCATGTTGGCCAGCTTTTTCTCGGCGATATCGCAATCGATCAGCAGGCCGGGCGAGACGTTGTACGATTCGTCGCCGGAGCCGGCGTTGAGGACCCTCGACGCCGGGGTGAGGCCGAGGGTCGGCTGCCACGCGGCGATACTGGCCGCGATCCATGTCTTCACATGAGCGAGCCACCGGTCGGTGGAC
Organism: Rhodospirillales bacterium; assembly: GCA_016195145.1. Classification (GTDB taxonomy): domain Bacteria; phylum Pseudomonadota; class Alphaproteobacteria; order CACIAM-22H2; family CACIAM-22H2; genus JACQAF01. The sequence goes on along the minus strand of JACQAF010000090.1, from coordinate 426 downwards.
GGCCAGATTTCGATAGCGTTGTATTTTTCACGAACGGCCCGTAGGTAGCTGTCGCTACCTAAGGGCACGGATATGGGTCCTGGTTCGTTTGGCACGGGGGAAAAGGGGGGTTCGGCTATATCAGCCTGGTGGCGCGTGGGTGCGGCGTGTGGCGTCGATCAGCGAAGGTAAAAGAACCTTTTGTGGAACGGACCTGTCCGGATGGCCTGACGCTTCGTTTCAATCCCGTACGATTCGTCAAGAAACTGTAATCAGTCATCATCCGGCCGGCAAGGGTTTCCTCAGCCTGGCCGGCAAAAAAACGACTGCCCTGCCCTGCTACCCCAGGATTGGCACGGCCCGACTCGGGAAGATGGGGGCAGCCGGCGACCGGCCGCCCCGCCTCAGGTGTCGAGGAAGCTGCGCAGCTTGCGCGAGCGACTCGGG
>JACQAF010000089.1 GCA_016195145.1 Rhodospirillales bacterium | reverse complement strand
GCACGCGGCGCTGCACGACCGCGGCCAGCGCCACCGTATCGAGCGGCGCATGATCGGGTCCGAGCGCGAACAGCTCCTCGGCGAGGTTGAACAGATAGCGGCCGTCGCCATCGGCCATGGCGACGAGGGCGGCGCGGGATTCGGGCAGCAGCGGCAGCTTGCGCCCCTCGATCGCCTCGGCCCGCGCCATCAAGGCTTCGAGCGCCGCATCGTCGAGCCGCTTCAGCACCAATACCTGACAGCGCGACAGCAGCGCCGCGTTGATCTCGAAAGACGGGTTTTCCGTGGTGGCGCCGATCAGGGTCGCCGTGCCGTCCTCGACATAGGGCAGAAAGCCGTCCTGCTGGGCGCGGTTGAAGCGGTGGATTTCGTCGATGAACAGCAGGGTCCCCCGTCCCGCCCGCCGGCGCTCGGCCGCCTCGGCGAAGATCTTGCGCAGATCGGCCACGCCCGAAAACACCGCCGATAGCGGCACGAATTCCAGTTCGACCGCCGCCGCCAGCAGGCGGGCGATCGTCGTCTTGCCGCAGCCGGGCGGCCCCCACAGCACGATCGAGGCGAGCCGGCCGCCGGCAACCATGCGGGCGAGCGGCCCGTCGCCCTTGAGCAGATGATCCTGACCGACGACCTCGTCGAGGGTCTTTGGGCGCAGACGGTCGGCGAGCGGACGCGGCGCCTGTCCTTCGAACAGGCTGGCCGTACGGCCCGGGGCCGGCTTGCGGCTCATCCGCCTACCGTCAGGGAGACGACGCGGTCGCCGCGGCGTATCGCGAGCCGCCATGGCAGCGCCGCGCGGGCGATGGCGTTGCGGACGTCGTCAACCGTGCGAATTTCGCGCTCGTTGATACGCAACACGATATCGCCCGGGGCAAAGCGCAGCTGCGCGGCAGGGCTGCCGCGCCGCACTTCAGTGAGAATCACCCCGCGCGGCGGAACGTCGAGGCCCATTTCTTCGGCCAGCGCCGGCGACATGTTGGCGACCGTCGCCCCGCCGAGCGGATGATTGCCGCGCAGCGCCGTCGCCTCGCGCGGCGGCGTTTCCGGCGGGGCGATCAGCGCGACCGATACGCTCCGCTCCTGCTCCGTCCGCCACAGCTTCATCGTCACCGTCGCACCCACCGGCAGGGTCGCGATGCGGAAACGCAACGCCTCGCCGTCGCTGATCTCGCGGCCGTCGATATGGGTCACCACGTCGCCGCGCTTAAGGCCGGCGCGCTCGGCCGGGCCGCCGGGATACGTTTCCTCGATCAGCACGCCGAGCGGGCGCGGCAGGCCGAGTGACGCGGCGATCTCGGCGTTGACCGTCTGCCCCGTCGCCCCGAACCATGGCCGGACCAGCTTGCCGCCCGAAGCGACGCCGGCGATCACCGTACGCACCATGTTCGAGGGGATGGCGAAACCGATGCCGTTCGACCCGCCGTCGCGCGAGTAGATCGCTGAATTGACCCCGATCAGCCGGCCGTCCATCGAGATCAGCGCGCCGCCGGAATTGCCGGGGTTGATCGCCGCATCGGTCTGGATGAAGAAGCGGAAATCGGCGATGCCGACGGTCGTGCGCGCCAGCGCCGAGACGATACCGCTGGTCACCGTCTGGCCGACGCCGAACGGATTGCCGATGGCGAGCACCAGATCGCCGACCTCAAGCTCGTCGGAATCGCGCAGCGCCAGCGCGGCCAGCCGCTCGCCGCCCGTATCGATGCGCAGGACCGCAAGATCGGTCCGCTCGTCGGTGCGCAGCGCCGTCGCCTCGAACTCACGGCGGTCGTTGAGGACGACGATGATCTCCTCGGCGCCGCGAATGACGTGATTGTTGGTGACGATGATCCCCGACGGGTCGACGATGACGCCGGAACCAAGCGAGTTCTGCACCCGTTCGGCCCCCATGCCGGAGAACTGATCGCCGAAGAAACGGCGAAAGAACGGGTCGCTGAACAGGGGCGACGGCATCGCCCGCACCGTGCGCCGGGTATAGATATTGACCACGGCGGGGGCGGCGCGCTTGACCAGCGGCGCATAGGAAAGCTGCAGCTCGCCGCGGCCATTGGGAACGGTCTTTGCCTCGGGCGCGGCGGCGGCGGGCGCGACAGCGGCCAGCGCCCACACGAATGCCAGCGCCGCCCAACCGGCCGAAAGACGAGAATCCAGCCTCATGATCCCAGCCTCACGATCATCGAGATAGTTTACCACCCCCCGCGACAAAAAAGGGGCGGCCGTCGCGCCGACGGCCGCCCCTGTTTTCCGATCGGCCGGCAGATCGCCGGCCGGCGCTCAACCTTGGGCCGTCGCCGCCTCGGTTTCGGCCGCCGCCTTAGCCTGCGCCGCGACGCGCGCCTTGTCGGCCGCGCCCTTGGCCGCCGGGTCGCGATCGACCAGCTCGATCACCGCCATATCGGCCGCGTCGCCATGGCGCATGCCGGCGTGCAGAACCCGCGTATAGCCGCCCTTGCGTTCCTTGTAGCGCTCGGCCAACGGACCGAACAGCTTGCGGGCCAGTTCCGTATCGCGCAGCACCGACAGCACCTGGCGGCGCGCGTGCAATCCACCGCGCTTGCCGAGCGTAATCAGCTTCTCGACCACCGGCCGCAATTCCTTCGCCTTGGGCAGCGTGGTCGAAATCTGCTCGTGACGAATGAGCGCCGCCGCCATGTTCGCGAACGTCGCCTTGCGATGGCTCGTGGTGCGGTTCAGTTTACGTCCGCTCACGCCGTGACGCATGACACTTTAACTCCTGTTAATTCGTGACCGTCCGTTCCGCCGATGCGGCTCAGTACGGTTCTTCCAGCTTCTTGGCCAGTTCCTCGATGTTCTCAGGCGGCCAGTTGGCGATCTGCATGCCGAGATGGAGCCCCATCTGGGCCAGGACTTCCTTGATCTCGTTCAGCGACTTGCGGCCGAAATTCGGCGTCCGCAGCATCTCAGCCTCGGTCTTCTGCACGAGGTCGCCGATATAGATGATGTTGTCGTTCTTGAGGCAGTTGGCCGAACGGACCGACAGTTCGAGCTCATCGACCTTGAGCAGCAGGTTCTTGTTGAACGGCAGCTCGCTCGGCTGCTCCTCGGCGTGGGCGGCCTGCGGCTCCTCGAAATTGATGAACAGCTGGAGCTGATCCTGAAGGATGCGAGCGGCGAGCGCCACTGCGTCCTCGGGCGTCACCGCGCCATTGGTCTCAACGCGCATCGACAGCCTGTCATAGTCGGTGACCTGGCCGACGCGAGTGTTCTCGACCTTGTAGGACACGCGGCGCACCGGGCTGAACAACGCATCGACCGGCACCAGGCCGATCGGCGCGTCGGCCGTGCGGGTGGTGGAGCCGGGCACATAACCCTTGCCGGCTT
>JACQAF010000133.1 GCA_016195145.1 Rhodospirillales bacterium | reverse complement strand
ATTCCGAGCACCCGCCGCGCGCCGAGTATTACCTGACCGAGCGGGGACGGACGCTAGGACCGATCATCGGCGCGTTCCGTAATTGGGGTACCGGCCATCCGAGAGAGTAAGCCGATATCCGCCGCCGGGGCGATGGCGATCTGGGCTATGATGGGTCGAATCGGGGAGAAAACCCATGATCGACCTGTTCGACATTCAGCGGCTCCGCGCCCTTGCCCAGGCGATCGAGGCTTGGTTGCTGCGCGACGTGGTGAATTTCGCCAATCTGGCGCAGATCGCCGCTATTGTCGCGCTGTTCATCGCCGCCCGCTTCCTCGCGCCGCGCATCCAGGCAGGGCTCGCCTATCTCGCCCAACGCCTGCACGCCGAACCGCGGGTGACATGGGCCGCGAACGCCCTGAGCCCGCTGGCGCTGCCGGTCTGTTGGCTGATCGGGTTGTGGGTCGCCCAGATCGTCGCCGTCGGCGCCGGTTGGCCGCACCAGATTCTGGTGATCGCGGTCAGCCTGCTTGCGGCGTGGTCGATCATCCGCCTGACCTCGGGTCTGGTGCGCGATCCGGTCTGGTCGCGCTTTATCGCCCTCGCCGCGTGGTCGGTCGCCGCGCTCAACATCCTCGACCTGCTTCAGCCAACCATCGCGATACTCGACCAGATGGCGATCAATCTCGGCGGCTTGCGGATTTCGGCCCTGACCGTGATCCGCGGCATGATTGCGCTCGGCGTGTTGTTATGGCTCGCGGTCAGCGCGTCGAGCCTGCTCGAACGGCGGATCAACTTGCTGCCGAACCTGACGCCATCGGTGCAGGTGCTGTTCTCGAAGCTGCTCAAGATCGTCCTCATCGTCATCGCGGTGGTCACCGCGCTCAGCAGCGTCGGGATCGACCTGACCGCCTTCGCCGTATTCAGCGGCGCGGTCGGCGTCGGCGTCGGCTTCGGCCTGCAGAAAGTGGTGTCCAACCTGATCAGCGGCGTCATCCTGTTGATGGACCGCTCGATCAAGCCGGGCGACGTGATCTCGCTCGGCCAGACTTATGGTTGGATTAAGTCGCTCGGCGCGCGTTACGTCTCGGTCGTCACCCGCGACGGGACCGAACATCTGATCCCGAACGAGGAGCTGATCACCCAGCGCGTCGAGAACTGGTCGTTCAGCAACAATCTCCTGCGCCTCAGGGCGCTGATCGGCGTCGCCTATCACGCCGACGTGCCCAAGGCGATGGCGCTCGCCGTCGAGGCGGCGAAGGAAGCGCCGCGCGTCCTCGCCAGCCCGGAGCCGGTCTGTTTGATGAAAGGTTTCGGCGACAGCTCCATCGATCTCGAGCTGCGGTTCTGGATCAACGATCCTGCCAACGGCCTCGGCAGCGCGCGCAGCAAGGTCCTGCTGCTGGTGTGGGAGAAATTCCGCGCCAACGGCATCGAAATCCCGTTCTCGCAACGCGATCTTCATCTTAAATCGTCGGTCGAGCTGCCGGTGGTTCTTCGCCAGAGCCCGGCGCCGGCCGACCGACGCTGAGGATCGCCTGGAAGAATAGCGACGGACGGTCCCAGAGCGAATTGACGAACAGCGCCGTGACGCTGGTCGCCATCGCCGCCATCGCCCACACTGGATAGACAAGTCCGGTCGCGGCGAGGGGGACGCCGATACCGTTGAACAGGAAGGCGAGGGAGACGTTCTGCAGCATCTTGCGGTAGCTGCGACGGCTGATCTCGCGCGCCGTGACAACGGTCTCAAGACGATCATTGAGAAGAATGATATCGGCCGCATCGATGGCGATGTCGGTGCCGCCGCCCATGGCGATGCCGATATCGGCCTGCATCAGGGCCGGGGCGTCATTGATGCCGTCGCCGACCATCGCCACCCTTCCATCCGCCTGCCAGCGACGGATCAACGCGACCTTTTCCCCCGGCAGCATGCCGGCGTGAACCGCATCGATGCCAAGCCGATCCGCAACCCGGCGGGCGGCGCGCTCGTTATCGCCGGTGACCAGCGCCGTTTTGAGGCCGGCTGTCTTGAGCGCCGCCACTGCCGCCGCCGCATCGGCACGCAACGCATCGCCAAGCGCGATAATGCCGAGGAACCGCCCGCGTCGCGCGACGGCCACGACCGTGCGTCCCTCGGCCTCAAGTGCCGCGATCCGATCTCGTGATGGGGCGATGGTCACGCCATTTTCTTCGAGAAAACGCGGGCTGCCGGCCAGTACCGGGTCGTCGCCGATCTGCGCCGTGACGCCCTTGCCGGCGACAGCCGCGAAATCCGCGGCGTTGGGCAGCGCAATGCCGCGCTCGAATGCGGCGGCGATAATGGCTTGGGCCAAGGGATGCTCGGACGAGGCCTCGGCCGCGGCAGCGGCGGCCAGCAGCTCGTCCGCGCTGGCGTCAACGGCCTCGATCTCGCGCGGCACCGGTCGGCCCTCGGTCAGGGTGCCGGTCTTGTCGAAAACGATGCGGCCGGCGAGGCGGTATCCCTGAAACGCCTCGCCGGTTCGCATGAGAATACCTTTCTCCGCCGCCTCGCCCGCGCCGCGCACGATCGACAGCGGGGCCGAGATGCCGAGGGCGCAGGGATAGCCCATAACAAGGACGCTGAGGCCGGCAAAGACGGCGCGTTGCAGGTCGGCCTCGACGCCGAACAGCCAGGGCCCGGCGATCCAACCCGCCGTCGCCAGGACGGCGATCCCGAGAACCGCGGGCGTGTAGACGCGCAGCACGCGGTCGACCAGATGCAGCATGCCGGGCTTCAGGGCGCGCGCATCTTCGACCTGCCGGACGATTCGCTGCAGAAAGCTTTCCTCGCCGATCGCCGCGACGCGGAGGATCAGCGCGCCGAGGCCATTGATCGATCCGCCGACGACGGCGTCGCCGCGCCTCCGTTTCACCGGGGTCGGCTCGCCGGTGATCAACGACTGGTCGACCGACGATTGGCCCTCGACGATCTCGCCGTCGACCGGAATCCGCTCGCCGGGCCGTATGCGCACCAGATCGCCGATGCGGACGTCATCGATCGGCAGGTCTCTTTCCCGTCCGTCGCGGACCACGCGCGCGGTGTCGGGCTGAAGGTCGAGCAGCCGCCGGACCGCCTGCGAGCTGCGTGTTTTGACGATCAGCGACAGCCATTCCGAAAAGACATGATAGGTCACGACCATCACCGACACGGCGAAGAACGGCCCGGTCGGATATTCGGGAGGATCGAAGATCAGCCCGATGACGCCGCCGGCGAGGCCCGCGAACGCGCCGGCCTCAAGCAGAACGTGCTGGTTGAGAATGCCGCGGCGCAGGGCCTGGGCCGCCATGACGAGGATGTGATTGGCGACGCCGAACACGAGAACGAGGGCCAGCGCGCCGACGATCCACGGCGTAGCGTCGGCCAGAACCCCGCCCTGTTTCAGAAACAATACGGCGAAGGCGATTCCCCCGAGTCCTGCGGCCCCGGCGGCGGCGACCCATGCGCCGTTCGCGCGTAGAACCAGATAGACAAAGGCGCTCAGCGAGAGAAAGGCGGCGACGGGCAGCAGCGTCGACCAGAAATCGACCGGATCGTCGATCAGCGCGATCGCCAGAAGGCTGAAGATGACGGCGACGAAAAACCGCCGCCCTTCGCGGACGAGGTCGCGCTCTTCCTCCTCGAAGGGACGGAGTTTGCGCGGATCGTGAATCGTGTAGCCGATGTCGCGCAGCGTTCGCAGCAATGCCTCCGGCTGTGCGACCTGCGGGTCGTATTCGACCAGCGCCTGTTCGTGGGTCAGGCTGACGGCCACCTTGTCCACCCCGGGCATCCGGCCGAGCGCGCGCTCGATCGTGCCGGTGCATAGCGAGCAGTGCAGGCCGCCGATGCGCGCCCGCAGACGCGCCCGATCCGGCCGGCTGGCCGGCTCCTCGCTCCACAGGGCGGCGGATTCTTCGGATCGGACCGCGGCGTTCATGATCTCTCCTTCCGTACCGGCGGATGGGCGGGACGATTCCCGGCTTGCGACTACAAGCGTACGCTCCGTACCGGACTACGGTGTCAACTCGCCAAATCCAATACGCATTCGTGAATGCTCGATCGAGCTTCTGGGGGGCGAAGGTTGTATGCTGACGACAGATGTAATGAACCGGAGCAGGCAGGGTGAGCAATCGTATCTCGACGCTACCCGGAAGATGGTTTCCCCGCAGCGGATGGCAATGGGCTGGCGCGGGTGCGGGCGCTGCAGCGCTCGCATTCGTGATTTGGCGGCTCGATTTTCAGCATTTCGGCGAGGCGCTCGATGAGGCGCAGACGGAATATCTGGTGCTGATACCGGTCGTTATCTCGCTGGAGCAGCTGGTTCGGGCGTGGAAATGGCGACAGATTCTTTATTCGCTGCGGCCGGTCGGCACATTCCGCCTCTTCGGCGCGATCATGGCCGGCTATCTTGGCAATTTACTGATCCCTTTCGGCGTCAGCCCGATTTTACGATCCTGGCTGGTAGCGCGATTGGAGGGGATGAAAATGACCGCCGTCCTGGCCACAGTCGCCATCGACCGGCTGATCGATGGCGTTGCCTTCGTCGCCATTTCTGCGCCCGTTTTGGCGCTCGCTGTCTTTCCCGATCCGTCGGGCCAGCTAAGGCTCGGCCTTGTCGTCGGCGCCGTCGGAAGCCTAACCCTGTTCGCGGCGCTCCTTTGGCTGCTTCTGCGGCACAAGAGCGGCATGGTCGGGGCAATGGGTTGGTCGCAACGGATGATCTTGCGTTTGCCGCCGAGGCTAGCGGGACGGGCACGTCATCTGCTTGCATCATTTGCCGAAGGTATCGTGTGGCCCGCGGCGTGGTGGCGTCGGACAGCCGTCTTGCTGGCGAGCTTCGCGATCAAGCTGATCGCCGCGACCCATTTCTTGTGGGCGGGGCTTGCTTTTGGGATCGTCCTGCAACCGCTCGATTATCTTTTCCTTATCGTCTTTCTGGGCTTTCTCGTAATCGTCACGCATTTTGTACGACTTGCCGGCGGGTTTATTATTAGCGCTATCTTCGCGCTTGGCCTGTTCGGCGTGGATGGGGAACGAGCGCTTGCGATGGCGCTCGCGGTGCAGCTTGGCAATTTCTTGAGCGTTGCCGCCATTGGCGCGGTTTCCCTATGGGCTCAAGGCGTTGCGCTTAACGAAATTCTGGACCGGAAAGAAACATAATCGATATTGTTGTACGATTGGCGTTTGCGGGGTCGACCGCCCGGTAGTCGAAGACGGTCCCTCGACCGGGGAAAACATGATCTTACGAATGGATCGCGTTCTGCGCCGTGCGATAGCTCGTTCGTGGGCGCTATCGCGTCTGTGGTATCGGCTTTTCGGTTTTCGCGTCGTCGGGCGGCCGGGGGACGAGGTCTGGTATTTTGCTTATGGCGCCAATATGCATAACCGCGTGTTTCAGGAGCGGCGCGGCATGCGTCCGCTTGAATGGCGGGTTGGACGTGTCGTGGGTTACCGGTTGCGGTTCAACCTTGACGGCCGGCCGGTCGGCAAAGCGGCGCCGGCGAATCTGTCGCCCGATCCGGCAGCGGCGGTCTGGGGCGTTCTTTACCGGATCACGCGCACCGCGCTTTTGCATCTCGATTCGACCGAAGGCGTGCCCGGCTGGCGTTATCGGCATCTGTGGGTTGAGGCCGCGGATATCGAGGGGCGCCCTGTGCAGGCCGTTACGTATATTGCCGGCGGCAATGAAAAAGACGGCAAACCGTCGCTCCGCTATTTAACGCTGCTTCGCGAGGGAGCGCGGGCTCACGGCCTGCCGGAAGGCTATATCCGGTTTCTCGACCATGTACCGCATGCCGAATAAACGGGCCGGGTCGTTCAACGCCGGGCGCGGCACGGGTCTTCGGTCAGGCAGGACCGCCGATCGATACGAAAAGTCCGAACCAGATCGACCATAAGCCGAGCATTATCAGCACACCCCCCACCCAGACGGGCAGCCGGCGGGACAGGCCGGCGATCCGGTCGAGAAGCTCGCGAATGGCGGCGACGTACACCGCCGCGACAAGCGGCAGGGAAAGGGCGAGGCCGAACAGGGCGAGCGCAATGAAACCGCTGAAAAGCGTGCTGCCGGTCGCGCCGTTGGCCGCCGCCGCGCCGAGAAGGGCGAGCAGGAGGGGCGCCGCGCAAGCCGGGATGTTGAGCCCAAACAGCACGCCGAGGCCGGCCGATCCACGCAGGCCGGACAGCCGCGACAGGCTGGGCCCGAAGGATTGCATCACCCACCCGGCCCGGCCGGCCAGATAGACGATCCCGACCACGACATAGACCGCGCCGAGGACGATCCACGCCCCGCGCTGAAGCCCGAGAAAGGCGCTGCCGATCAGCACGGCGACCACGCCGAGCAGGCCGATGAACAAAGCGCGGGTAAGGGCGAAGACGCCGACCTGGCCGATTTTGGCGGCGGCCGGCTTGCCTTCCATCACCTTGATGAAAACAAGGCTCGACCCGAGCGAACAGGGTTCGATAAAGCCGATCAGACCGAGCCCGATGGGCAGCAGCACGAGATCGATGAGAACGTTCCCGGTCATGGCCGGCGATCGGTAACCTTGAAACCCGCCTTTTCGATGGCGCTGGCGAGCCGCGCTTCGTCGGTCGCACCGGGATCGAACAGGACGCGCGCATTGCGATCCTCGAAGGAGACGGCCGATTGCCGGACGCCGGGTTCGAGATCGAGCAGCGCCTTGATTGTTTGGGCGCAACCGGTGCAGTGCATGCCGTCGAGGACAAGGGTCAAGGTCTTCATCGCGGCCGCCGCCGGCGTTGCGGGCGCGGCGGTGCGGATATTTTCGGCGGTTGGCCGAGCGCCTCCATGATCGAACAGGCGCGCAAGGCGCCGCGGCGCGGGCACGCGGCGATGAGTTCCTCAAGCGCGCCTTTGATCCGCTGGAGCCGGGCGATCTTGTCGCCTACGTCGGCGAGCTTGATCGTCGCCTGTTTCCAGACTTTCGCGCAGTCGGTCGCGGGATCGGCGCGCAGCGACAAAAGCTCGTCGATTTCGCGCAAGGTGAAGCCGAGGTCTTGGGCCTGGCGGATGAAGCGGATGCGCCCGACGGCGCTATCCGGATAGATCCGGAATCCGCGCTGCGGGCGGCGCGGGCAGTCGATCAGTCCCTTGCGCTCGTAAAACCGCACGGTTTCGACCCCGACGCCGGCGATTTCCGCCAGCCTGCCGATCGTCATGTCCGCCATCGGCGACCTCTGCATCGGGAAACACTACATCCCGTACTTTAGTACGGAGTCAAGCCGGCCACGAGGTCGAAATGCCGGAAAACGGCGATCAGGCCATCGACGGGCGGGCGGGAAAGGGTGGCCGGAGCTGCACCCGCGCGGCATGGCGCGTGCCGGCGGCGTCGATCTCGTAATGCCCAGCAAGAATGTCGCCGTCGGTAAGCGGCGCCTGGCCGCGCACATAACCCATGGCGACGGCGCGTCCGAGGCCGCCGCTATATCCCGCCGACGTCACCTCGCCGACCGGCGCGCCGT
>JACQAF010000110.1 GCA_016195145.1 Rhodospirillales bacterium | reverse complement strand
CTCGCCGGCCCGCCGATCATGGTCGAGACCGCCCAAACGGCATTGCTCGGTGCCGGCGTTCGCCGGCAGGATTGCCATGCCGACGCATTCTATACCGAGGCCGAAAAGGCCGCGTTGGCGACCAAAGCACCCTAGACCGGAACCAACGGGAGATCCCATCGCATGACGTCCGCATCTGAAGGCCGGTTTCTCGATGGGCGCGTCGCGCTGATCACCGGCGGCGCGCAAGGCATCGGCCGCGCTATCGCCGAGAAGCTGCTGCGCTGCGGCGCGAAGGTGGTGCTCGCCGATCCGGGCACGGGGATCGACGGTTCGGGGCCCGATCCAGCCCTGGTCGCCAAGGTCGCCAGCGAGCTAGGCCCGGATGCGGCCCCGTTTGCGGAATCGATCGCCAGCCCCTCGGCCGCGGCAGCGGCGGTAGCCTCCACGGTCAAACGCTTCGGCGGCCTCGACATCGTCGTCAACAACGCCGCCATTCTGCGCGACGCTTTCGTTTTCAAGCTCGACCCCGGCGATTTCGAGGCGGTCATCCGCACCAACCTCGCCGCCGCCGCGTTCGTCACTTCCGCCGCCGCCGCACAGATGCGCGAGCAGGCGAAAGCCGGGCGCGGCGGAGCCGACGGCTATGACTGGGGCCGTGTGGTCAACATCGTTTCGACCGCGGGACTCTACGGCAATTACGGCCAGTCGGCCTATGCCAGCGCCAAGGGCGGGCTGGTGGCGCTGACCCGCGTCACCGCCCTCGACATGGCGCGCACCAACGTCACCGCCAACGCCGTGGCGCCCTTCGCCGCAACCCGGATCACGCAGTCGATCAAGCCGGCCAACGACGCCCAGGCGCAATACAAGTAACGCGCGCTCAAGGTCTCGCCGGCCCATGTCGGCCGCTTCGTCGCCTGGCTGTGCGCGCCGGCGGCAGCCAAGATCACCGGCCAACTATTCGGCGTGCGCGGGCGCGAGGTCTTCCTGTTTTCCCAACCGCGGCCCATCGCCCGGCTGGTCAAGACCGACGGCGACTGGACGCCGGCCGCCCTCGCCGCCGCTGTCGACCGGGACTTCGCCGACAAGTTCACGCCGTTATCGACCGATCTCGAAGCCTTCAATACCGATCCCGTCGTCTGACGCACAGGAGAACGACCATGACCGCCCAGGCCAAATCGCCGCAAGTCAAAACCTGCGAAGAGCTGAAAACCCAGCCCGAGGAATTCCGCGCCGCGTGCGAGAAGATCGTCATCAGCCATGCGATCAACGAGCTTTACGGCGCGCAGGTGTTCGACGAGCCGGCGGTCGCGTTCGCGCCCACCCCCTACGCCAAGTGGCTGACCTGCCGCGTGGCGATGGAGGAATACGGACATCATGTCCGCTTTTTCGAGCTCGGCCGCGAGATGGGTATCGACGCCGACCGCATGATCCCCGGCAAAACCGCCAAGCGCCCGCTATCGATCTTCGAGTATCCGCTGAAGACATGGGAGGAGTTCGTCGCCATCAAGCTGCTTGGCGACCTCGCCGAAATTCTTCAGGTCGAGGATTTGCTGCATTGCTCGTTCCATCCGCTGCGCAACCTCGCCCGCATGACCATGCCCGAGGAACGCTTCCATGCCCAGTTCGGCGCCGACTTCAGCCAGGAGATGATCGAGACTTCAGCGGGCAAAAAACGCCTCCAGCAGGCGATCAACCGCCTCTATCCCTCGCTACCGGCATTTTTCGGCGGGCCCAAGTCGCGCAACAACGAGATCTTCCGCAAATGGGGCATCAAGCAGCGCACCAACGAGGAAATGCGCGAGGATTACATCGCCCGGGCGCAAGAAGTGACCGCGAAACTCGGCCTTATCCTGCCCAAGCTCGCCGAGGCGGCGGCCTGAGGGTAGACTGGACGCCACGAGTCGCAAGAACCGGCAGCAGCGGAGGATCGTCGCGATGGAAGCCAAGCCGAAATTGACGCCGGAACGCGCCGCCTACTACAAGAAGATCGACGGCAGCAACCTCGCGCCGTTATGGGAGGTGCTGGGCGGCCTGATCATCAAGGAGCCGCGCTCGCCGGCCCGGCCCGCCCATTGGCGTTATGACGAGATCCGCCCCTTCATCCTCGACGCCGGCCGGCTGATCACCGCCAAGGAGGCCGAGCGGCGCGTGCTGGTGCTGGAAAACCCCGGCCTCAAAGGCCAGTCGAAGATCACCAACACCCTCTATGCCGGCCTGCAGCTCATCCTGCCCGGCGAGGTAGCGCCGGCGCATCGCCATAGCCAGTCGGCGCTGCGCTTCATCGTCGAGGGATCGGGCGCGTTCACCGCGGTCGACGGCGAAAAGACGATCATGCACGAGGGCGATTTCGTCATCACCCCGTCGTGGACATGGCACGACCACGGCAACGACAGCGACGCGCCGATGGTGTGGATGGACGGGCTCGATATTCCGATCGTCGGGCTGCTCGACGCCCAGTTCGCCGAGGGCTATCCCGACGAACGCCACCCCGTCACCCGGCCGGCCGGCGATTCGCTCGCTCGTTACGGCTCGGGCCTGCTGCCGGTCGGCTACGAACATAAGGCTCCGACCTCGCCGGTGTTCAACTATCCCTATGCGCGCACGCGCGAGGCGCTGGAGACGATGCGCCGGCGCGAGGCGTGGGACCCCTGTCACGGCCTCAAGATGCGTTACGTCAACCCGGTCGATGGCGGCTGGGCGATGCCGACCATCGGCACCTTCATGCAGATGCTGCCCAAGGACATCCACACGTCGCCTTACCGGTCGACCGACGGCGCGGTGTTCTCGGTGGTCGAAGGCAGCGGCCGGACCGTGGTCACCGGCCATGACGGCGCGGAAACGACATTCGAATGGCGTAAGCGCGATACCTTCATCGTACCAAGCTGGATGTGGCACCGTCACGAGGCCGACAGCGACGCGGTGCTGTTCAGTTTCTCCGACCGGCCGGTGCAGGAAAAGCTCGGCCTGTGGCGCGAGATGCGCGGCAACCGCGAGGCCGGCCGGGCATGACCGCCGCCGCGACCCGGCCGGCGACGACCGGGTCTGGCGCGCTGACGGCGTTGCCGCGCTTCATTGCCGCGCTGCGTCGCGTGTCCTGGTTCGCCGCCGTCGGTCAGGCGCTCGACGACGACGAGCGCCATGATGCGACGCGCTATCTCGCCGCACTCGGGTTCCCGGAATGCCCGCTTGTTGCCGCTACCGATTGGCGCGCTGCCGAAGCGGCGACCCGCGATCCCGACTGGGACCCAAAATGGTGGGCGGCCGAGGAAAACGCCCGCGCGGCGCTGCTTGCCGCTGCCGGGAAGCTCCACGGCCGCCATGCGCTGATGACGGCGTTGAGCCGCGTCACCCTCGAAGCCTCGGACGTGGCGATGGGCGCGGCGGCGGTCGCCGCGGCGCGAACGGGCATCGCCGATCCTGCACTCGCCCGTGTCGCCGCCGGGGCCGCCGCACAGGCGGCGTATCAGGCGGCGCTGGCGCTGACTGCCGGTGCCGACTCCGATCATCCGTTTGCGATCAAGTACCGGCTGTTCGCCGCCGGACACTGGCCGCTCGGCCTCGGCGGCGGCCGGCTGCGGATTTTCTAACCCAGCCTGCGAAGCTTAGCGGTGCCGGGGATCGAGCGCGTCGCGCAGCCCGTCGCCCAGCAGGTTGAACGCCAGCACGACCGAGAAGATCGCCAGCCCCGGCCATAGCGCCATCCACGGCGCGTTGTCGATATAGTTCTTCGCGGTGTTGAGCATGCTGCCCCAGCTCGGCGCCGGCGGCTGCTGGCCAAGGCCAAGGAAGGACAGGCTCGCCTCGGCGATGATCGCGGCGGCGATGGCGAGCGTCGCCTGGACAAGCAAGGGCGCGACGATATTGGGCAGGATGTGGCGCAGCGCGATGCGCAGATGCGGGTTGCCGAGGGCCTTCGCCGCCTCGACGTAATCCTCGACCTTAACCGCCATCACCTGGGCGCGGGCGAGGCGGATAAAGATCGGCGTCGCCGAAATGCCGATGGCGATCATCGCGTTGGTCAGGCTGGGGCCGAGAAAGGCGGCGAGCGCGATGGCGAGGATGAGGAAGGGAACCGCGAGCATCGCGTCGGTGATGCGCATCAGCACGCCGTCGATCCAGCCGCGGCTGTAGCCAGCGAGCATGCCGATCGGCACGCCAAGCGACAGCGCGATTGACACCGACACGACGCCGGCGAGCAGCGAGGCCCGCGTACCCCAGATCACCCGCGACAGCACGTCGCGGCCGAGCTCGTCGGTGCCGAAAATATGCGCGGCCGTCGGCGCCTTGCGAATCGCCGTCCAGCTGGTGGCGAGCGGGTCGTAGGGCGCGAGATAAGGCGCAAGCAGCGACAACGCGACGAAGAACGCCACCACCGCCAGCCCGACCATCGCCCCGCGGCGGCGGATCAGCCGTTGCAGCGCCCGTCGGCCGGGGCTGAGGTCGCGGGGGCCTGCGGTATCGGCAAGGGCGGTGGCCATCGCTCCCCTAACCTCGCAGCCGCGGATTGACCAGGAAATACGCCATGTCGGCGACCAGGTTGAGCGCGATATAGGTCGTCGCCGTGAACATCACCACGCCCTGGACGACCAGGTAATCGCGGTTGAACACCGCGTCGATGATCAGCTTGCCGAAGCCGGGGATGGTGAACACCTGTTCGGTCAGCACGGCGCCCGAGAGCAGCGTACCGAATTCGAGCGCGCCGAGCGTGATCACCGGCGTCAGCGCGTTGCGCAAGCCGTGGCGTAGGATCACCACCCGTTCGACCAGCCCCTTGGCCCGCGCGGTGCGCACGTAATCGGCGTTCATTACCTGGAGCATGGCGCTGCGCGTATGGCGCATGAGCACGGCGGCGATGGCGTTGCCGAGCACGAAAGCCGGCATGATCATCGCCGCGAGATTGGCGCCGAGATCCTCGGCCGGGCTGACATAGCCCGATGCCGGCAGCCAGCCGAGCTGCACCGAGAACAGCAGGATCAGCATGATGCCGAGCCAGAAATTGGGCGTCGACAGCCCCCACAGGGCGACGATGTTGGCGGCGTAGTCCCACGCCGTGTCCTTTTTCACCGCCGAGACGATCCCCGCCGGAATGCCGATCGCCAGCGCGATGACGATCGCCATCGAGGCGAGCTGGATGGTCACCGGGAGTTTTTCAAGGATGAGTTCGAGAACCGGCTTCTGGATGCGCAGCGATTCGCCGAGATCGCCCTGCAGCACGCCGCCGAGCCAGTAGACGTAGCGGACGGGCAGCGGCTCGTCGAGATGCAGCTTGCCGCGCAGATAGGCGATGACGTTGGGGTCCTGATCCTCGCCGGCGAGGATGATCGCCGGATCGCCGGGCAGGAGTTGCTGCAGGCCGAAGATCAGGATCGAGACGAAGAACAGCGTCGGAATAATCGTCGCCAGGCGCTGAACGAAATAGTTGAACATCAATCCGTCGCCCGTCGGGACATGGCGGGCGGCCCGCCGGAAGCGAGCCGCCCGCCGTCCGGTTCAGTTCAGCTTCAGCCCCTGCACGCGGACCATGCCGTCGGGGACGGTGCGCAGGCCGCCGAGCTTCGACGTATACGCCCACAGCCAGTTGCGGTGATAGAGATAGACGAGCGGCCGCTCCTTCCCGACGATGGCAGCAATCTGTTCGTAAGTTTTCTTGCGCTCGGCAGGATCGAGCGAGGTGCGCGAACGGTTGACCAGATCGTCCATCTCCGGCGTGCAAAAGCCGCTGTAATTGTTGGCCCCCTTGCAGGTGATGAATTGCTGGAGATTGCCGTCGGGATCGGCCCGACCGCTCCACGCCAGAATATAAGCCTCGAACTGCCCCTTGTCGGCGAGGTTGAGCGAGGTGGCGAATTCCGTCGCCTGGATCTTCACGTCGATCCCGGCGTCCTTGGCCATCGCCTGCACCACCTGGGCAATTTTCTGCGCGTCCGACGAGGTCGGCGTCATTAGGGTGAAGCTTGGGTTCGTCACCCCGGCCTCGCGCAGCAGCGCCTTCGCCCTGGCCACGTCGCGTTTGGGCACCGGCACGTTCTTCGAATAGAATGCGCTGGTCGGCGGCACCCATTGATTGCCCGCCTGGGCTTCGCCTTCCATCACCACCTGGACGATGGCGTCGCGATCGAGCGACAGCTCGAACGCCTCGCGCACCCGGGCGTCGCGGCCGAGCGGGTTGCCCTTGGCGAGATCGCTCTTGGCGACATTGATCGTGATGCCCTGGTAGCCGATCTCGACGATCTTCGACAGCTTGAGGCGGTTGTCGCTTCTGACCGACGGCACGTCGGAGGCGGCGAGACGCTCGACGAAATCGAGCTGGCCGGCGCGCAGATTGGCGAGGCGCACCGTCGCATAGGGGATCGGCACGTAGACGATGCGGTCGAAATGGATGTCCTGCTTGTTCCAGTAATCGGCGAAGCGCTCGACCACGATGCGATCCTGGGCGACGCGTTCGACGAACTTGAACGGGCCGGAGCATATCGGCTTGGCGCCGAACTTGTCGCCGGCGGCCTCGGCGGCCTTGGGCGACACCATCATGCCCGAACGGTCGGTGAGCACGGCGAGCAGCGGCGCGAACGGCGCCGCGAGATCGAGCTTCACGGTCAGGGGATCGACCACCTCGATATTGGTCACCGGCGACAGCTCGCCGCGGCGGTTGGAGCCTGGCATCGTCTTGTGCCGTTCGAGGTTGTACTTGACCGCGACGGCGTCGAGCTTCTCGCCGTCGTGGAACAGCACGCCCGGGCGCAGCTTGATCAGCAGCGATTTCTTGTCCCCGCCCCATTCATAGGCGGTGGCGAGCTGCGGCACGATGTTGAGGTTTTCGTCGAGGTCGAACAGCTTGTCGCATAGCGAGGCGAACACGACCCGCCCGACGAAGGTGCGCGCCAGCGTCGGGTCGAGAATGTCGGGGTCCTCGGCCAGCCCGATCCGCAAGGTTTGCGCCGGCGCCGCGCCGGTCGCGACCAGCATCGCCGCAGCGGCGAGCAGCCACAGCCTGAAGCTTTTCATCTTTGCTCTCCCCATGATGACCGGCGGCGCAGGCCGCCCGCAGTTACGCCCGAACACGTGACGACAGAAAATTATCAGTTGGCTGACGATCTCCGATTAGCCCATATCCTCCGATCGTTTTCAAAACATTTCTGCCGGCCAGAATCTAACCAGCCGGCGTCGGCGCATCGGCGCGACGGGCGAAGAAGGATTGCAGGCGAACGAGCCGCGCATTGGCCGGAATATCGCCCGCCGCCGGAACCAGCCCCGGCGGCGGCGCAATCTCGCGCCAGAAATGGCATGCCGCGCCGTGCCCGCCCGCCCCGTCGCCGGCCAGCAGCGGTTCCTCGCTCGCGCAGCGCGCCTGGGCGTGCGGGCAGCGGGTGCGGAAGCGGCACCCCGATGGCGGGTCGATCGGGCTCGGCACGTCGCCCTGCAGGATGACCCGCTGGCGCTTCAGCGCCGGTTCGGGGATCGGAATCGCCGACAGCAGCGCCTGGGTATAGGGATGGCGCGGCCGGGCGAAGATTTCACGCTTGTCGGCGTATTCGACGATCTTGCCGAGATACATCACCGCCACGCGGGTGGCGATGTGTTTGACCACCGCCAGATCGTGGGCGATGAAGATATAGCTGAGCCCGAAGCGTTTCTGCAGGTCCTGGAGCAGATTGATCACCTGCGCCTGGATCGAGACGTCGAGGGCCGATACCGGCTCGTCGCAGACGATCAGGCGCGGCTCGACGGCGAGCGCCCGGGCGATGCCGATGCGCTGGCGCTGGCCGCCGGAAAATTCGTGCGGATAGCGCCCGGCGTGATGGGGGGCAAGGCCGACGAGATCGAGAAGCTCCGCCACCCGGTCCTTGCGCGCCCGGCCGGCGGCGAGGCCGTGCAGGGCCAGCGGCTCGGCCAGCATCTCGCCGGCCCGCGCCGCAGCCCGCGCATCCCCCGCTCGCCGAGGGCGAAGATGTCGCGCCCGTCGAAGCGCACGCTGCCCGCCGTGGGATCGAGAAGCCGCAGCACCAGCCGCCCGGCGGTCGATTTGCCGCAGCCGCTTTCGCCGACCAGCGCCATCGTCTCCCCCGCCCGTAAATCGAAGCTGATGCCGTCGACCGCGCGCACGGCGGCGGTGGCGCGGCCGAACAATCCCTTGCGGATCGGGAAATGCTTGACCAGCCCCTCGACGCGCAGCAGCGGCTCGCTCATGCGGCGCCCCCGTCGAGCGGCGCCTTCCAGCACGCGGCGCGATGGCCGGGCGTCACCTCGGCCAGCGGCGGTTCGGCCGCGCGGCACTGGGCGTCGGCAAACGGGCAGCGCGGATGGAAGCGGCAGCCGGTGAGCCGGGTGAACGGGTTGGGCACCTGCCCCTCGATGGCGGCAAGGCGCGGCTGCTCGGCGTGCAGCTTGGGGATCGAGCCGAGAAGCCCGATGGTGTAGGGATGCTGGGGCGACGCGAACAGCGCGCCGACCGCCGCCTGCTCCACGACCTTGCCGGCATACATGACGATGACGTCGTGGGCGAGCTCGGCGATCACGCCAAGATCGTGGGTGATGAGGACGATGGCAGCACCCGTCTCCTCGCGCAGGGCGCGCATCAGGTCGAGAATCTGCGCCTGGATGGTGACGTCGAGCGCGGTCGTCGGCTCGTCGGCGATCAGCAGCTTGGGATCGCAGGCCAGCGCCATGGCGATCATCGCCCGCTGGCGCATGCCGCCCGAAAGCTTGTGCGGATATTCGTCGATGCGCTGCTCGGGCGACGGGATGCGGACCAGGCGCAACATCTCGATCGCGCGGGCGCGCGCCGCCGCCCGGTCCGTCCGCCGGTGGCGCTGGATGCCCTCGACGATCTGGTCGCCGATGGTGAACGCCGGGTTGAGCGAGGTCATCGGTTCCTGAAAGATCATCGAGATCTTGTTGCCGCGCAGCTCGCGCATTTCGGCCGCCGGCAGCTTGAGGAGATCGGCCCCTTCGAACAGAATTTCGCCGCCGGCGATCCGCCCCGGCGGTTGCGGGACGAGCCCCATGATCGACAGCGAGGTGACGCTCTTGCCGCAGCCCGATTCGCCGACGATGCCGAGCGTGCGCCCCGGCGCGATGGCGAAGCTGACGCCGTCAACGGCATGAAACTCGCCATCATCGGTGGCGAAATAGGTTTTAAGGCCGCGAACTTCGAGCAGCGCCGTCATGCCGTATCCGCGCCGCCGGCGGCGGCGCGCGCCAGCTCGGCCTCGATCGTCGCCTCGATTTTCGCGCGGTCGTAAATGCCGGCCGGGCGCGCCCGGCTCGGCAGGCATGTCTTGAAGGGCAGGAAACGCTTGTGCGCCTCGACCCATAACCGGCGCAGCTCGGCGAGCGGCTCGGGATGGTCGTCGACCCGCAAATCGAGCTCGGGATAGTCCTCGCCGGCATGGATCAGCAGCGCGGCCGACTGCTTGCCGCGCTTGTCCCCGCCCGCCGCCTGCCCGGCCTCAAGCGCGCGGATCAGACGCTCGGCGAAGGGCCGGCCGGGATCGGCGGCGTAGCTGGCGGCCGTGTCCGCGATCACCGCCGGTCCCGCCAGCATGTTGCCGGCGACCGAAAACCCCTCGCCCACAAAATGCCCGCACCAGTCGATGCACGCCGCCCCGGTATGGACGGCGATGCGGCCGGCCCCGTCGATCAGGTGAAGCTGCCGGTGATCGCGGCCTTCGTCGGCCGCAATCAGGGTACGCGCCGCCTCGGCGGCCGGTGCGCCGCAGGCGAGCAGGTCGAGCCCGCGCGGCCCGAACAGCGGGTTGACCAGCGCCTGCGTCGCCAGCGCGCCGACGCCGCTGCGGACATGCGGACAGAGCGAGCCGACGGCGAAAAACTTCGT
The DNA here is from genome assembly GCA_016195145.1 of Rhodospirillales bacterium. Lineage (GTDB taxonomy): Bacteria > Pseudomonadota > Alphaproteobacteria > CACIAM-22H2 > CACIAM-22H2 > JACQAF01. The sequence continues at coordinate 18,919 of JACQAF010000110.1, read as the reverse complement.
CGTGATGGCGACGCCGAAGGCGTTGCTGCGTGGGTCGCGGGCGACGATCGACCAGGTCATGTTTCCTCGCGGGTCGGCTGTCGCCGGGCGACGCCGGCAGACCGGACAGCGACCATTATCACTCGTCGCGGCGGCGCTCAAGCGCGCGCAAAACCAGCGCCAGCGCCACGCCGACAACTCCCGCAGCGACCAGAACCAGCGGCGACCACCGCCAGTTGCCGACGGCGACGGCCAGCGCGGCGATGGCGGGCGGCCCGAACGCCTGACCGAGATTGGAGCCTTGGACGAGCAGGCCGTTGACCGTCGGCGCAAGATGGGGTTTGGGCGCAAAGGCGGCGGCGGCGCCGAGAACGGTGGCCGGCAACATGCCGCCCATGCCCGAGAAAACCAGGATGAAGCCGTAGCGCAAAGCGAACGGCAAGGCGTCGGCATAAATGCCGATGGTGCAACCCGCCATCGCCGCGCTGGCGGCGGCGACCGGCACCCAGCGCGGAACGCCGCGATGGAGAAGCGCGCCGGCGGCGAGATTGCCGATTGCGTTGAGGGCGATAGCGAACGCGGTCAGCAACGCGGCCGACGTGCGGGTGATGCCTTCGTCCTCGATCATTACCACCGGCAGGAACCCCATGACGACGAAATAGGAGAGCGTGTAGCTGGTGAAAGTAAGCGCCAGCACCGGCGGGCCGGGCGCGGCGAGCGTGTCGCGCAAATCGCGCAAGAGATGCCCCGGCGGGCCGGCGGGCGCGGCCGGGCGCGGCAAATGGCGCGTCGCCAGCGCCAGGCCGGCGGCAAACCCGGCGACGAGGATGGCGTTGGCGACCCACAGGCCGCGCCAGCCGAAGGGCAGCAGGATCAGCGGCGAGACGAGCAGCATCGTCGCCTGACCGACCGGCATGTAGGTTCCCCAGCCGCCGAAGGCGAGCTTCAGCTCGCGCGCCGCGGCGACGCGGACGATCAGCGCCGGCGCGGCGACGACCACCATCAGGAAGCCCATCCCCTCGACGAAACGCGCGGCGAGCAACGGGGCGGCGCTATCGGCCGTACTGCCAGCGAGGCTCGCCGCCGCGAGCAGCGTGAGGCCTGCAAGGATCATCCGTCGGTCGCCGACACGGCGGGTGAGCATACCCACCGCTGCCCCGACGGCGACGCCGATCAGATTGAACATCGACAGGACCCAACCGGCGGCGACAAGGCCGAGGCCGAGATCGAGGCGGATATCGGGCAGCGCGATCGGCGCCTTGCCGATCTGGAAGGCGCTGACCACGCCCGCGCCGACGATCATACCGAGGATCGGCCAGTCGGTCCTGGCGGCGGGGGGCGGGCGAAGCCTGATCGGGCATCGGCATGGAACGCGATCCGGCGCGAATGGGGGGATGGATTGTCGCCGTGGGGCGCGGGCGGTCGCCTTGCGACCCCCCGCACCCCGCGCCGGGTTCAGCCGCCGCCGGCGCTGCGCCGGTTCAGCTATCCTTGATCCGGTTGCGCAGCGTGCCGACGCCGGTGATTTCGATCTCGCACATATCGCCAGCCTTCATGAATTCGGGCGGGGTGCGCGCAAAGCCGACGCCGCCGGGCGTGCCGGTGACGATCACATCGCCAGGCTCCAGCGGCGAGAACGACGAGATATAGGCGATCTGCTCGGGAATATCGAAGATCATCATGTCGATCGTCGCCTGCTGCTTGACGACGCCGTTGACCCGCGTGGTCAGGGTCTGCTTGGTGATGTCTTTGAGCTCGTCGGTCGTCACCATCCACGGGCCGAAACCGCCGGTCTGCGGCCAGTTCTTGCCGGGAATCCATTGCGAGGTGTGGCGCTGCCAGTCGCGTATGCTGGCGTCGTTGAAGATCGAATAGCCGGCGATGTAGCTCATCGCCTTCTCGCGCGGAATGCGCCGGCCGGACCGACCGATGATCACGACCAGCTCGCCCTCCCAGTCGAGCTTATCGGATTCCTTGGGCTTGAGGATCGGCTGCTCGTGACCGACCGCCGTGTCGGCGAAGCGGGTGAACAGCGAGGGATGCGCCGTGTCCGGCCGGCCGGTTTCGGCGCGGTGCTCGCGGTAATTCAGGCCGACGCAGAAAATCTTTCGCGCATCGGGGATGACCGGCAGCAGAGATACCTTCGACAGCTTGACGCCGGGCTTTTTGCCCTTGGCCGCTTTCTTGAGGTCGTTGAGCTTGCCCGCCGCCATAGCGGCGCGCAGCGTCGGATATTTCTTGCCGAACCGCTTGCCGAGATCGACCACCCCGTCGTCGACCACGACGCCGTAGCTGTCCTTCCCCTTGAGCTTGTAGCTGACGAACTTCATCGCGCCTTATCCTCCCGATCTGACATGTGGACCCCGCGGGAGCCGCCTGATTACTCCCTCCCACGGGCGGTTGCAACCGCCGCCCGATATCAACTGCGCATCCAGGCCTGGCCCCACAGATTGAGCGTCCGTTCCTCGTGCCGCCAGGCGCGGGCCGGCATATCGCGCGGTAAGACCTCGATTTCCGCCGACAGCTCGACCTTATGGCCGTCCGGGTCCTCGACCATAAAAAACAGGTTGTTGCCCGGCCCGTGCCGGCCCGGCCCCCACCACAGCTTTATCCCCTGGCCGCCCATATGGTCGGCCCAGTCGCGGATATCGTTCCAGCAGGTCGTCTCGAAGCAATGATGGTCCGGCCGGATTTCGGGCGCACGGAACGCGGCGAAGCTGTGGTGTTCGGGATCCGAGCGCAGGAAGGTTGCGGTGACGTCGCCCACGCCGGGCTCCCCTTCCCAGACATGATCCGAGACGACAAAACCCAACGCATCTTCGTAGAACGCGACGAGGCGCGGCAGCATGTTCGTCGCCACCACCACATGCTGCAACCGGCCGGAAAGCCGCGCGGCGGCAAGGTCGGCGGCGGTCGTTTTATCGGCCGGATCGGGCAAACCGAAGGCGACCAGTCGTCCGTCGGGGTCGCGCAACGCAAAACCTTCGGCAAAGAGCGGCGTCGTGACCGGCAAAAGAGCAAGCCCTTTCGCCAAGAGCCAGGCCTTGAGCGCGGCGAGCTGGCCTGCGTCGTTCAGACAAAAAGCACTAAGCGGTTGCGCGCCGCGCGTTCCAACGGCGACAACCAGCCGGCGATCCGGCCCCTGCATCAGCCATTGTCCGGGGCCGAGCGGCAACGGCGTCATGCCGATCGCATCGCGGTAGAAATCGATCAACGCCGCCGGCCGGTCGCTTTCGCGCACGATATGGTCGAGCCGCGCCGGCCATAACGGCGACGCCTGCGTCGGGATTCCGGCAGTGCTGGCAGCGGTCATCGCTTTCGGCTCTCCGGCCGAACCTTGACTGGCAGGAGCGCCGATGTCAATCTACCGTGTACGGATTAATTTGTGTTATGATACCGGATGGATCGTGGGTTGGGCGGATTCTAGGGATTGTTTGATAGTCAAACAATTTGACTCCGACTGCCTAGCCCTTCTACGATCAACGCGAAACCCGCATGGGGTGGGCAACTAGCCCGAAATAAAAGAGAATCCGTGCATCGCCAGAGGAGGCGTCCCGATGAAGTACTGGAAGTCGTGTCTAGCCGCGTTGCTTCTGCTTGTCGCGACGCCGTTCGCCGCAAGCGCCCAGACGGTCAAGGTCGGCCTGATTCTGTCCTATTCCGGTCAGGGCGCATCGATCGGCGACCTGATGGACAAGGCGGTCAAGCTTTACATCAAGCAGCATGAAAAAGACCTGCCGGCCGGCGTCAAGCTTGAGATCATCCGCCGCGACGACACAGGCCCCAACCCCGAGGTCGCGCGCCGGCTGGCGCAAGAGCTGATCACGCGCGAAAAGGTCGATTTCCTCGCCGGCCTGATCTACACGCCCAACGCCATGGCGGTCGCCTCGCTCGCCACCGAGGCGAAAGTGCCGACCATCGTCATGAACGCGGGCACGTCGGTGATCGTCCGCCGCTCGCCCTATATCGCGCGCGTGTCGTTCACCATGTGGCAGTCGGCCTATCCGCTCGGCAAATGGGCGGCGCAGCAATCGGGCGTCAAACGCGCCTATACCGCGGTGACCGATTACGGCCCCGGCCACGATTCCGAAGCGGCGTTCACCAAGGCCTTCACCGAGTCCGGCGGCCAGATGGTCGGCTCGGTCCGCATGCCGCTGCAGAATCCCGACTTCATCCCCTTCCTGCAGCGGGTCAAGGACGAGAAGCCCGATGTACTGTTCGTCTTCGTGCCGGCCGGCAAGGTCGCCACGGCGCTGATGAAGGCCTATAACGATCTCGGCCTAGCCCAGGCGGGGATCAAGCTGATCGGCCAGGGCGACATCGTGCCCGACGAGGAGCTGCCCAATATGGGCGACGCGCCGACCGGCATCGTCACCGTTCACCACTACTCGGCCTCGGCCGACCGGCCGCAGAACAAGGCTTTCGTCGCCGCGTGGAAAAAGGAATACGGCGCCGATTCGACGCCGAGCTTCTATTCCGTCGCGTCCTGGGACGGGATGGCTGCGATCTTCCATACGATCAAGGCGCAAAACGGCAAGCTCGACGCCGACAAGACGATGGCCCTTCTCAAGGGTTGGCAGAATCCCGACAGCCCGCGCGGCCCGATCACGATCGACAAGGATACCCGCGACATCATCCAGAACGAATATATCCGCCGGCTTGAGCGGGTGAACGGTAAGCTCACCAATGTCGAGTTCGAGACCATTCCGCAGGTCAAGGACCCGTGGGTGCAGTTTAACCCGCCGCAATAGCAGCCGGCATCGGCGGTTCGGCATGCGTGCTTTACATCATCTCGGTCGGGCTGTCCGTGACCATGGGCCTGATGGGATTCGCCAATCTCGCCCACGGCGTTTTCGCCATGGCCGGCGGTTATGTCACGGTCACGCTGATGAAAACGGCGGGAATGCCCTTCCCGCTGGCGCTCCTGGCCGCCTTCGCCGTCGTCGGGCTGTGCAGCGTCGTGCTCGAACGCGCGCTCTATTCCCGGCTCTACAGCGCCGGCGAGCTTGAACAGGTCCTGTTCACCATCGGCCTTATCTTCATGGCGATTGCATCGGCCAAATTCATCTGGGGCCCGCTGCCGCAGGGCATCGACATTCCCGACTATCTGCAGGGCCGGCTCGATATCGGCTCGCGCAGCTTCCCGGTCTACCGCGCCTTTCTCATCGCCGTCAGCCTGGTAATCGTTCTCGGCCTATGGCTGGGAATCGAGCGAACCAAGTTCGGCGCCCAGGTGCGCGCCGCGGTCGATAACCGACAGATGGCCCAATCGCTCGGCATCCATACCCGCCGGCTGTTCACTCTCACCTTTGCGCTGGGCAGCGGCCTTGCCGCGCTCGGCGGCGGGCTGGGGGCCGAAATCCTGGCGATCAACCCGTCCTATGCTATCGAGCATCTCGTTTACTTCCTGATTGTCGTTGCGGTTGGCGGCCTCGGCTCGCTGCGCGGCCCGTTCGTCGCCGCCCTTCTCCTTGGCGTCACCGATACGGCATTCAAGTATCTGGTGCCCGAACTGGGCGCGTTCTTCATTTTCGTCGCCATGTTCGGCCTGCTGATGTGGCGGCCGGCCGGCCTGTTCGGGCGGAGCTAGGCCCGATGGCCACATCGCCACCGAAAGTCCCGTCGCCCGTCGACATCTTGCTCCGTCGCCGCCGCTTGCGCCCGATCGAAACGCTGCCCTGGGCGATTGCCGTCGCCGTCTATTTCGCCTTCCCGACCTATCTGCCGCTCGGCACCGAGATTCTGATCATGGTGTTGTTCGCGCTGTCGCTCGACCTCATCCTCGGCTATGCCGGCATCGTGACCCTGGGTCATGCGGCGTTTTTCGGCGTCGGCGCCTATACCGCCGGCATTCTCGCCGCCAATGGCTGGAGCGAGCCGACTAGCGGGCTCGTCGCGGCCGGGCTGATGGCCGGCATCGTCGGCGTCGTTTCGGGCTTCATCATCCTGCGCACCCACGGCGTCACCCTGCTTATGCTTACCCTCGCCGTGGTGTTCATGCTGCACGAAGCGGCGAACAAGGCCGGTTTCATCACCGGAGGGGCCGACGGTCTGCAGGGCATGGTGGTCGATCCGCTGTTCGGCGCGTTCCGCTTCGACATGTTCGGGCGTACCGCCTATCTCTACGCGCTCGCCGTTCTGTTTCTCGCCTGGTTGTTCGCGCGGCTTCTTGTCCATTCGCCGTTCGGCCGCTCGCTGACCGGCATCCGCGAGAACGTGACGCGCATGCACGCCATCGGCTCGCCGGTCCATCGCCGCCTCGTCGCCATCTACGCCATTTCGGCCGTCCTTGCCGGTATCGCCGGCGGCCTGCTCGCCCAGACCACCCAGGCGGTGGCCCTGACCGTCGTCACCTTCGAACGCTCGGGCGGCATTCTCGTCATGCTGATTCTCGGCGGCGCCGGGCGGCTCTACGGCGCCTTCGTCGGCGCGCCGGCGTTCATGCTCGCCCAAGACACGCTCGCCAAGTCCGACCCGGTCTACTGGCTGTTCTGGATCGGGCTGATGCTGGTTCTGGTCGTCATGTTCGCGCGCGGCGGCATTCTCGGCCTGGTCGACGCGGCGTTGCATCTCGCACGGAGGCTGCGGCGATGAGCCGGCCGGCCCTCGAAACCCGCGAGCTTAACAAGAGCTTCGGCGCGCTCGCCGTCGCCAACAACATCGATTTCCGGCTCGAGGTCGGGGCCCGGCACGCCCTGATCGGCCCCAACGGCGCCGGCAAGACGACCTTCATCAACCTGATCACCGGCCGGCTGCAGCCATCGTCGGGCCGCATCCTGCTCGCCGGCGAGGATATCGCCGGCCTGTCGCAAGAAGCGCGCGTCAAGCGCGGCCTCGGCCGCACCTTCCAGATCAACACGCTGTTCCGCGGCCTGTCGGTGCTTGAAAACGTCACGCTGGCGATCGCCGAGCGCCAGGGCGTCGCCGGCGGCATATTCCGCGTCGCCGGCGCCTATCGCCGCGTCGCCGAGGAGGCCTATGCGCTGCTCGAACGCCTGCGCATCGCCGAAGACGCGCTGAAGCCGGTGCGCGAGCTGCCCTATGGCCGCCAGCGCCTGGTCGAAATCGCCATCGCGCTCGGCCTCAAGCCCAAGGTCCTGCTGCTCGATGAGCCGGCCGCCGGCGTGCCGACGCCCGAGAGCGCCATCATCCTCGACCTGGTCGAGCGGTTGCCGGCCGAGATCGCGGTGCTGATCATCGAGCATGACATGGATCTGGTCTTCCGCCTGGCGCAGCGCATCACCGTGCTGGTCCAGGGCGGGGTCTTGGTCGAGGGCACGCCGGCCGAAATCGCCGCCGATGCGCGGGTGCGCGAAGTCTATCTCGGCGAGCGGCGGCATGACTGACATGCTGTCGCTATCCGACATTTGCGCCGGTTACGGTGAAACGGTGGTGCTCGACGGCATATCGCTGACGCTCGGCGATGGCGACAATCTCGCCGTTCTCGGCCGCAACGGCGTCGGCAAGACGACGTTGCTCGCCACCGTGATGGGGCACACGACGCTTCACGCCGGGTCGGTCGTTTTCGCCGGGCGCGATATCGCCCGCTCGGCGATCTACAAGCGGGCGCTGGCCGGCATCGGTTACGTGCCGCAGGAACGCGAGATATTCCCCTCGCTTTCGGTCGAAGAAAACCTGACCGTCGCCGCCCAGCGCCGCCCCGGGCGGGCGAACGCCTGGACCATGGCGCGCGTATTCGACCTGTTCCCGTCGCTGGCCGCGCGGCGGCGCAACATGGGTAACCAGCTATCGGGCGGCGAGCAGCAGATGCTGTCGATCGGCCGGGCGCTGATGGGCAACCCGTCGCTTCTGCTTCTCGACGAGCCGCTCGAAGGCCTCGCGCCGGTGATCATCGATGCGCTGATCGCCGCCCTCCACCGGCTGCGGCAGGAAGACCGGCTCGCCATCATGCTGGTCGAACAGCATGCGCGCCTGGCGCTCGAATTCGCGCCGCGCGTCTTGATCCTCGATCGCGGCAAGGCGGTGTGGGCCGGCGACAGCCGGGCGCTGCTCGACGATCCGCAAAAGCTCGCCGGCCTGATCGGCGTCGCCGGCTAGGCGAGCGCCGGAACCTCGCCGAGAAACCGCGCCGCATTGAGGCCGAGGATTTTCGCCTTGGCGTCCGCCGACAGGCGCGGGGCGCCGCGCACCAGCGCGCCGACCCGCTTCTCGCCGAGCGGAAAGGGATAGTCGGAGCCGAGCACGACCCGGTCCTCGCCCATCACCTGCACGAGAAGGTCGAGAGCGCGGTCGTCGAACACCGCCGAATCGACATAGAACCGATCGAGATAATGCGACGGCGGATACAGGCTTTGCCCGCGCGCCGTATCCTTGTTCAGCCACGCATTCTCCAGCCGCCCGAGAAGGAAGGCAAAGCTGCCGCCGCCATGGGCGAAGCAGATGCGCAGGCTCCGCGGCAGGCGATCGAAGGCCCCGCCGAGAATCATGGCGACGATCGAAAGCTGGGTTTCCGCCGGCATGCCGACCGTCCAGCCCATCATGTAATTTCCGGTGCGCGCGCCGCCCATCATGTCCCACGGATGGATCAGAACGGCCGCCCCGATATCGGCGCAATGATGGAGAAAGGCGACGATGCCCTCGTCGTCGAGATTTTTCGGTCCGACATGGTTTCCGATATGAACGCCGAGATGGCCGGCCTTCATCGTACGCTCAGCCTCGCGGCACGCGGCGTCGATATCCTGGAGCGGAACCTGGGCGAAGGCTCGCAGCCGCCCGCCGCCCTGCGCGCAGATTTCGAGCGCCGCGTCGTTCATCAGCCGCGCGAAATCGAGCGCATGTTCGGGCCGGCGCTGATAGGCGAAGAGAATGGGCGTCGCCGAAATCACCTGGATGCCGACGCCGTCGCGGTCCATGTCGGCGAGCCGCCGTTCGGCGCTCCAGCACGCCGCGGTAATGTCGCGAAACGGCCGGTCGCCGAGCATCACCGTCGCCGTTTCGGGCCCGGTCCGCCGGAGGCGCGGCCAGCCGGTGTCGCCATAGCGCGCATCGGCATCGGGCCAGGTTTCGGGAAAGAAATGATTGTGGATGTCGATGACGGTCATTTTGCCTTCGCCGGTCGCCCGGGATTCGCGTGCCCGCACGCCTTGCAGGTCCGCAAGGCCGGATCGTCGTAATAGCGCGCGAATACCGGCGGCAGATCGTCGACGATGCTTTTGAGCTGTACCTCGCCGCGATAGACGAGCGCGTGGCACACCTCGCAGTACCATTCGAAGCCGTCGATCTCGTCAGCGCGGCGGGCGCGCTCGATGACCAAGCCGACGCTGCCCGGAACCGGGCGCTGCGGCGAATGGCGGACATGCGGCGGCAGCAGCAGCACCTCGCCGGCGCGGATCGGCACGTCGCGCGGCCGGCCGTTTTCGATCACGCGCAGGATCATGTCGCCGTCGAGCTGATAGAAGAATTCCTCGCCGGGATCGTCGTGATAGTCGGTGCGCCGGTTGGGGCCGCCGACGACGGTGACGATGAATTCGCCGTCCTGCCAGATCTGGGCGTTGCCGACCGGCGGCTTGAGCAAGTCGCGGTGCTCGTCGATCCATCGGCGCAGATTGAAGGCGGCAAGCATCGGCCTGGGGCTTTCCTATCCGGCTTCGGCTGCTAGGATCGCCATGCTAGCCTTGCCGCGCCACGCACGGCAAGCCGGCGCAACCGGGAGGAAGACGATGGGCGGAAAAAGCGACGATGCGGCGACGCTCGCCGACAAGGCGAGGCCGCGGGCCCATTATCCGCACGCCCGGCGGGCGGGCGATTTCGTCTTCGTCTCGGGCATTTCGGCCCGCCGGGCCGACGATTCGGTGGCCGGGGCGGAAACGCGCGACGGCCGGCGGGTTCTCGATATCCGCGCCCAGACCGCCGCCGTGATCGAGAACATTCGCGATATTCTCGGCTCGTTCGGGGCCGGCCTCGGCGATCTGGTCGAGGCGCAGTGTTTTCTTGTCGACATGGCCGATTACGCCGGCTTCAACGAAACCTGGAACCGCTATTTCGGCCCCGGCACCGCGGCCCCGGCCGGCCCGGCGCGAACCACGGTCGCGGTCAAGTCACTGCCCCACCCCGACCTGGCGGTCGAGATCAGGGCCGTCGCCTTCAAACCGGCTTGATCTTGCCGCCGGTCTTGCGGGCGGCGTTGCGCTTGCGCCGCATTGCCGCGACCAGCGCCTGAATGCTCGCATACTCGCCGCTCGCATAAAGCAGCGGCTTGCCGTTGCCCTGCATGCGCACGTCGACGACGCGGCCGATGAAAATGGTATGGGTGGAGGCGTGCAGCTTTTCGCTGACCGTGCAATCGAAGCTGACCAGCGCATCCGTCAGCGCCGGCGCGCCGGTGGTCAGGCTCGTCCACCGCCCGGCGCGGAAGCGTTCCGGTCCGAAAATCCCGTTCTGCCCGGCAAAGCGCGCGGCCAGCTTGCGATGGCCGCGGGCGAGAACGTTGACGCAGAGCCGTTCGCCGCGGTCGATTATGTTATGGGCGGCGGCGGTGCGATTGACGCAGACGAGAAGCTGCGGCGGCTCGGCCGACAGCGAACAGACCGCCGTGGCGGTCAGCCCGCCCAGTTCGCCGTCGTGCTGCGTGGTGATGATCGTCACCCCTGCCGCCAGCCGGCGCATGCCGTCCTTGAAAGCCTCGGCCGGGACCAGCGCCGGGATCGGGGCGGTTGACTTCGTGCGCGTTGTCTTCTTTTTGTTCTTTTTCCGCTTTTGTTTCTGCCCAGCCGCCATATTTCACCGACCGGCCGCGCCGGTTGTTCGTTGCCCTCAGGCGGCGTGCACCGCAGCGCTGAAACGCGGCATCACCTTTTCCGAGAACAGCCGCATCGAACGCTCCGCCTCTTCGCCTGAAATCGTGTTGAAATTGACCTGCAGCGACGCGATCTCGAACCCGCCGATGCGCCGCTCGTATTCGGCGATCATCTCGGCGATGTCTTCCGGCGCACCGACCCAGGCCGCGCCTTTTTCCACCTGGCTCTCGAACGTCTCGGCGCGCAGGCCCTCGATGATCTTGTCATAACCGGGATAGTCCTTCGAACTCAACCCCTCCGTCCAGGCCGAGGCGGCATCGACCAGCGATTTGAGATAACGGGTGAGCGGCCCCCGGGCGGTCGCCACCGCCTCGGCGCGGGTCGGCGCACAATGCATGTGGAAGGCCAGCATGACCCGCCCTTGGCCCGGACGGCCCGCCGATTTCCAGGCGTCGCGATAGAGACCGATCAGCTCCTTCATCTTGCCGCCGGCGAGCGGGATCGCCATCACCGAATGCCCGGCCTTGCCGGCCTCGGTGAAGGATTGCGGCGTGCCGAGCGCTGCCACCCAGAACGGCGGGCGCGGCTTTTGCGTCGGACGCGGCAGCGAGGTGATATCGCGAAAGCTGTGGAACTGCCCGGCATGGCTCGCTCGCTCGTCCTCGAGAAGCAGGCGCACCTGCTCCATGCCCTCGACGAAACGGGCGCGGCTTTCGTCCGGGCTCACCCGGAAGCGGTTGAATTCGTGCGGCAAGAAGGCGCGCGCGAAGCCGACTTCGAGCCGCCCGCCCGAAATCGCGTCGAGCATGCCAATCTCGCCGGCCAGCTTCAGCGGATTGTTGAACACCGGCAGCACCGCCCCAGTGACCAGCCGCGCCCGGCGCGTCCGCATCGCCGCAGCGGTAAGGAAAACAATGGGATTGGGGCTGTAGCCGCCGTAATCCTCGAAATAATGCTCGACCGTCCGGATATGGGTGTAGCCGAGCTCGTCCGCGACCCCGCACAGGGCGAGACATTCGGCGAAATAGCGATCAGCGGGTTTTATCTTTGGCCCGATATCGGGAAAGAACTGGATGCCGAACTCCATAACCTGCCTCCGTGGCTGCCGTTCTCCACCGCGCCGGCCGCTGCAACCCCCGGCAGTTTAATGCGGGGCAGGCACGACGCGCGCGAGGAATTGATCCGTATACAGAGTAAACGTCCAATCCCAACAAGGCAAGCACGAACCGGCCGCCATCGCCCGTACCCAGCCGGCTTGCCAGACGGGCGCGCCGCGCGGTTATATGGTTCCTAACATGCCGAATCGACGGATCAGGGGGTAAGGAATGCAGCGAAAAGGGCGCAACGCAGCGACTGACGCAAATGCGGATATCGCCAAATATCGGCTGAGCGGCACTCCGGGTCATTTGTTGCGGCGCTGTCAGCAACGTGCGATCGAGATTTTTTTCGAGGAAGTCGGCCCCCGTCGCCTGACGCCGCGGCAATTCGCCCTGCTCGTTACCATCGCCCAGCGCCCCGGCCTGTCGCAGACCGATCTTGTCGACGTCACCGGCATTGACCGCTCAACCGTCGGCGACATGCTCGAACGGCTGCTGAAACGCGGTTTGGTCCGCCGCCGGCGCAGCGGCCGCGACCAGCGGACCAATACGCTTTATGTCCAGCCGGCCGGCCTCAAGGCAGTACACGACACGATTCCGGCGGTCGAGCGCGCCCAGGCGCGCATCCTTGGGCCGCTACCGGAAGATATGCGTCCGGCCTTCGTCGCAGCGTTGCGCCTGATGGCCGGGATCGTCGAGACGCCGGCCCCAAAGCCCTCCCGATGACCGGCGCCTCGCCTTGCCGGACCCGCCCGCTGGCCGTTCTGACGCTCGCCGGATTGCTGCTATGGGGCGGATCGGCGCACGGCCAGGTTCTGGACCGCGCCTTCGAGGCCGAAATTGCGCGCGAGTTCCTCGCCCTCGAGCTTGCCGGCTGGCGGCTCCCCGACCCAACCGAGGGCGACCGGCGACGGCGGCTCGTGCGTTTCGAGTGGTTGCTCGTCGACGGCGACGGCGCGCCGCGCGCCATCCCCGATTCGTTCGTCTTCGTCATCAACGATACGGTCGACGCCCGCCCGGCGGCAGCCATGCTCCGCGAACCGGCGCATATGATCATCCGGCGCGAATGTTTTCCCGGCTGATCCGCGCCCGCCCTCGCCCGTTCTGGGCAGTGGGGATTCGGCAGTTATTTCACACCGCGCTCGCCATTCTCATGTGGGGGATGGCGACGGGTGCCGCGCACGCAACGCCGGTCGATCTCCAGCTCGTCCTTGCCGTCGATTGCTCGCGCAGCATCGACGACGACGAATTCAGGCTCCAAGTCGAAGGTTATGCGGCCGCTTTCAGGCACCCGGCCGTTCTGAAGGCGATCCAGTCGGGCGCACGGCGGACCATCGCCGTCACCTATATGCAATGGTCGGGCCCGTCGCTCCAGAATCAGGTCGTCGGCTGGACCCTGATCGACGGGCCCGAGGCGGCGGCCGACTTCGCCGACCGTCTGCGCGCCGCGCCGCGCACCCTGTTCGGCGGCGGCACATCGTTGAGTGGCGCCATAGATGGGAGCCGCCGGCTGCTCGCCACCAGCGGGCATGAAAGCCAGCGCCGGACAATCGACATTTCCGGCGACGGGATCAATAATATCGGCCGCCGGCCCGAGCAGGCGCGCGACGAGGCGGTCGCCAGCGGCATTACGATCAACGGCCTGCCGATCCTCAACGAGGTCGGCGGACTCGACGAGTATTTCAGGGAGTTCGTGGTCGGCGGCCCCGGCGCCTTCGTCATCGCCGCCGAGGACTTCACGTCCTTCGCCGCCGCCATCCTCAATAAGCTGATCCGCGAAATCGCCAGCGACGAGCGCTACGCCGCCGACCTTCTTGCCGCCGTGGGCGGCGCGGCAACGCCCTAGCCGGCGAGCGCCACCACGACCCGGCGATTGCGCTTGCCCTTGTTCTCGATCTTCTCGACCGTGACCGGGCCGATCTCGCCGGTGGCCTGCACATGCGTGCCGCCGCAGGGCTGAAGATCGACCCCGGCGATATCGAGCAAGCGCACTTTGCCCCAGCCGCTGGGCGGCTTGACCGACATGGTGCGAACCAGATCGGGCGTCGCGGCGAGCTCTTGGTCGGTGATCCAGCGCGCCGCCGCCGGGTGATTCGCCGCGATCAGGCGGTTGAGTTCCGCGGCAATCTTTTCCTTATCCAGCGTCATGTCGCCGACGTCGAAATCGAGCCGGCTGCGGGCCTCGCCGATTTGCCCGCCGGTAACGCCCGCCGGCACCGCCGCGCACAACAGGTGCAGACAGGTATGCATGCGCATGTGGCGATAGCGGCGCGGCCAGTCGATCTCGGCGTTGACCTTCTCGCCGACTGTCGGCATTGGCTGGCCAGCGGCCGGAACGTGCAGAATCTCGCCGGGCGCTGAGCCCTTGCGGGCATCGGCGATGGCGATCGCGGTTCCGTCGACCCGCCGCAGGACGCCGATATCGCCCGGCTGCCCGCCGCCCATCGGATAGAAGACCGTGCGGTCGAGACGGATGCCGGCCGCATCGACGCCGATGACGGTCGCCTCGCAGATCTTGAGATAGGCATCCTGCCGGAAAAGCTCTTCGGTCATTTCGCCGCCTCAGGCTGGTCCTGCCGGAGAATCGAAACGAAAAGATCGCGGTCGATGTTGCCGCCCGAAGCAATCACGCCGATCCGCCGGCCGGCATTAATCCGGCGTTCCTGAAGCGCGGCGGCGAGCGGCGCCGCCCCGGCCCCTTCGACGACGTTATGGGTATCGGCAAAATAGGCGCGCATCGCGGCGCCGATTTCCGCATCCGACACCGTTACCACCCGCGCCACGCCCTTCAGCATGGCGTCGAGCGCCGCCGAATTCGGAACGCGACACGCGAGCCCGTCGGCGAAGGTATCGGCGGCATTGGTGCTCACCGGCTTCCCCGCCGCAAACGACAGCGCATAGCACGGCGCGCCTTCGGCGACGACGCCGACAATCTCCGTCCTTAAGCCCAGCGCATCGCGCGCCGCCATCGCGCCGCAGATCCCCGACCCCATTCCGATCGGCACGTAAACGCGATCGAAGTTGGGTCCCGCACGAAAAAGCTCGAGCGCATAAGTGCCGACGCCGCGCACCAGATCGGCATGAAAACTATCGACGAAATGCAGATTCTTTTCCGCCGCCAGCCGGCGGGCGTATTCATACGCTTCCTGAAAATCCGATCCATGCTCGATCAATACAGCACCCAACACACGCATCGCCGCATTTTTCTCGGCGCTGTTGCCGTGCGGCACGACGACGGTTGCGGTCATGCTAACCCGACCGGCGGCGAACGCAACACTCTGGCCGTGATTGCCGCGCGTTGCTGCAATAACGCCGGTAAGCCCGGGCCGCGCCGATTTGAGCTCGCTCATATAAAGAACGCCGCCGCGCACCTTGAAAGCGCCGACCGGCGTATGGTTTTCGTGCTTGACCCAGATTTCCGCGCCACCCCGCGTCGACAGGAGCGGCCAGCAATATTGCGCTGTCGGCGGCAAAACCGCATGAATGCGGCGCGCCGCATCCTCCAGATGCGTAAGCGTAATTCTGTCGATCATGCCTTCATATACCGGGCTACCGTCCGCGCCGTCCAGTGCCGATTCGGCGTATATTTCTGTGGGTTGCCTCATCTGCCGGATCGTGCGAAAATCACTCGGTGTAAATAACGCGGAAGGAAGCGATGACTGACAATACACCATCCGCGAAGACGAACGCGAATATCGAGGCGCGACGGCGCTTCTTGGCTGCTTGCGGGAAGTTTGCCGTGGTCACGCCACCAGCAGTGGTTTTGATGCTGGCGGCCGCAGACAAGAACTACGCCAGCGCGAAATCGCGCTCCGGGCCAAAATCACGGCCAAAATCGCCACGCAGTAGCGGCCCGCCGCGCAACTGACCATCTGGTCGGCGGGGCTAAGAAAGCCAACTGCGTCGTCTTCAGCGAAGCTTAAGCAGCCAGCGGACGACCTCCTGCGGCCGCTTTAGGCGTAGATAATTCAGCGTGTGCCGGAAGCGACGGCGCAAGAGTCCCGTCTGCGCTCCGTACAACGCATCCATCCGGTGCGCAGCATATTCGGCGCGCAGATTCCCGAGCGGCGCACCCAACCGCGCGAGAAACGGCCTGTGCATTCGTCGAAGGCATCGATCGTAATGTTTCGCCGCCGCCGCCGTTGGCGGTGTCGCGAGCGGCCAGGACAGGCCGAACAGATCCTCGGCGGCGAGAAGATACGATTCGAAGGCCGGTATTCCCCTGCATTGCGCAAAACATGCGGCAATCCCCGACCAATCGGCCACAACGGCGAAGGCGCCCGCCATGACCGAGAAATCGTGGATGTCGCGCAGGCTGAGCCGCTGCCACGCGAAATCCTCGCTCTGAAACTGGGCGTGCAGCAGATTGTGCAGCAACCGATCGCGCCGCGAGGGAAGCAGAAGGCGCGCCTCGCCTGCCGCAACCCATGCGGCCCGCGCACGCATTTCCGCCGCCGGTAGGAACTGCTGGCTGTCGATCGCCGCAACATGCAGATCGACCGTCGCCGGCGCGCCGGGGCGCGTGAAATCGGCATAGGCATGCGCGCCAGGCCGATGGCGCAACGTCATCGCATAGCCGAATTGCTCAAGCACCGAAACGCTCGCCGCCACTGCGCCTTCGGCAACCATCAGGTCGAGATCGGCGACCATGCGCGCGCCCGGATCGGCATGGGCGGGATCGAACTGATCGGCTCCGCCTTTGAGCAGCATGAGGTCAACCGCAGCCGCGGCGAACGCCGCTGCAAGGTCAGCCGCCTGGGCGTGCAAGACCCGGTTGCGCTCGACATTGGCGCGATGGAGCATCGCCAGATATGTGCGTAGCTCCGCCGGCAGAGCATCGAGCCGTTCGGTTGCCGCCAACGCAACATAGAGCGCGGGGGCGAGAAAATGCCGGTTGGCAAGATCGACGACCGCCGGCCATTCGTCTTCGCCGGGCAAGGGCCGGGGGTTTCGGGGAGCATCGAGGCGCAGCGCGTCGGCCAGCAAGCGTACGGGTCGCGGCGGCTCCCTCACGGCGACAACGCGCGCAACCGCGCGACCCCTTCGGTCAGCGACGAATGGCGCAGATCGAAACATTCGATGCCCTCGATCCACCGCGCCAGCCGCTCGACCTGGTCGCGGGTCAGCGGCAAGGCGGCGGGGAAAAAATCGGGCATCAGCCGTTGCAGCGCAGCGAGTTTGCCCAAAGGTGCGAACTGCGTCGCAGCGCCCGCCACATAACGCGGGAAAACAATCCAGCCGACCGGCACGCCCGCCGCCGGATCGGCCAGCCGGGCCATAGGCGGCACCGGTAGGTAGTCGAGCCGCCGGCCATCCGGGCGGCTATGCACCGTCGCCGCGCCGATGCCGGGCACGAACGGCGTCAGGGCGGCCCACGCGCCTTCCTTGATGCAAGGCGGCAACGGCAGCGGTCGAACATCAAGGCTGTCTCCGGCGAGGATGATCGTGTCGTCGCCGGCCAGCTGAAATCCCGAATGGATGAGGGCCGCGACCAACGTACTTTTTCCGTATCCCGACTCGCCCGGCAGCAACAGGCAGCGACCGTGACGAACCACCGCGCCGGCATGAAAGGCGCAAAACGCCCCGTCGCGTTCGAGCGCAATATCGGCGAGATGCATCATAGTCATCCACGCCGCATGGCCGATATCGGGCCCGTCGTCGATCCTGCTCCCGTCGACGGCGAGAACGATCCGCGTCCCAGCACGGAACAGATCGAACGCCGCCGCCGGCGTCGTTGCCGCGGGCGCGGCGAGATGCGCAAGCAAAGGTTCGATCAGCCCGGCCAGTTCGCGATCGCCGAAATGCAGCGCGACCGTCGTATCGAGAATCCGGTAGCTCGAAACCGAATACGGCGGCGGCACGGCGACCGTTCGGCGCTGTATGGCGGTAGGCGACGGCGGGCGCCACGGCGCGGGCGGCGCGCTGTCGATCAGTCCCAGGTCGCGCCAGGCGGCGAGACTGTCAGCGACATAAATATCGGCCGTGGGGCGCGGCAGGGAGAATGTCGTCGCCACATCGGCGGCGATGTCGGCCGGCGACAGCCTATCTTCAAGACGGCACCAGATGAACGCGGCGACGGTATTGGCGGCGTAGAGGAGTTGGCGCGCGCCGTCGAACAGGACCGCCTCGTCGCCGAGGATATGCAGGCTGACATCGCTGCGTAGCGCCGCCGGCACCTGCGGGTTGCGATTTTTACGCCAATCCATCGCGCTACCCTACCTCAAGCGGGCAACCCCCGGAACCGGGCGGCTGAAACGTCGCGACGCGAGATGTGACCGATGGTGCGGAAAGCGATGGTGCCGGCGGAGGGAATTGAACCCCCGACCCGCGCATTACGAATGCGCTGCTCTACCCCTGAGCTACGCCGGCCCGGGCTTGCGGACGAGAACCTAATCGCAACCCGCCCGGGCCGCAAGGGGCGTAAAATGGGGCCGATCAACCCTTGTTGATCCGCCGCGGCGGCCGGATCGGGCACAATCGGGGCCGATGGACAAAAACCTTACATTCCGGCGCGATTCCGGGTGTCTTGGGCCGCCGATCGGCCGGCGAAATCTCCTGGTCGGAGCGGCATTTCTGCCGGTTCTTGCCAGCCTGCCGGCGGCGGCCGAATCGTCGCCGGCGGCGCCCGAGACCGTGCCGATTCCAGCGGGACCTTTTATCGCCGGATCGGATGCCGCCGAGCGCGAAGCCGCCTATCGCCTCGATGAAGTCGCTTACGGTCACAGCGCCACCCGGCAGCAGGGCTGGTACGACAACGAACCGCCGCGCACCGCAATAGTTCTCGACGCTTTTGCAATTGCCCGCACCCCGGTCACCAACCGGCAATACGCCGCCTTTGTCGCCGCGACCGGGCATCCCGCGCCGGATGTCGACGAAAAGACCTGGCTGTCCTACCGCCTGATCCACCCCTATGCCCGCACGCGGCGATATGCATGGAACGGCGGCAGGCCGCCAACGGGCCGTGAGGATCATCCGGTCGTGCTTGTCTCGCAAGGCGATGCGGCGGCCTATGCCGCGTGGCTCGCGCGCGCGCCCGGCAACGCATGGCGTCTACCGAACGAAGCCGAGTGGGAGAAAGCGGCGCGC
>JACQAF010000103.1 GCA_016195145.1 Rhodospirillales bacterium | reverse complement strand
TCGGCGTCTACCGCCGGGAAGGTGAACCATTGCAGCAATTCCGGATCGAGTGCGGCCGCCAGCGCCGGCAGATGCGCGCGGGTCAAGGGCTCGAGCCGGACATGTCGTCCTTCGAGGGTGACCGGCCGAATATCCATGAGACGGGTATCCATCGCAGGATCAGGTCGGGGCCGCATGGCGGGTCATGAAATCCGCCAGCGCCCGGTCGTCGGCGCTGCCGCTCGCCGCCAGCGCCGCGATCACCTGCCGCCGGTCGCCGGAACTGCGGTTCTGGCTCAGCTTGAACTTGCCGTCGAGGCGCTCGACGGCGAATTCGAACCCGACAATGGCGCGCAGCATGCTGTTGCGATAATCGGCCGACAAGCCGTCGATCGACCACGGCGCGGGGCGGCCGTTCTCGTACCGGTCGGTCAGGCGGCGAAGGATGGCTTCGAGGTCGGCCGCATCCTCGATCCGCCGGAGACGGCCATAGGCATGGATCGCGGCATAATTCCACGTCGGCACCGAAGGATGCGCCGAATACCATGTCGGCGAAACATATCCATGCGGGCCGGAAAAGATCGCCATCGCCGAGGCGCCGTCAGGCGTCTGCGCCTGCGGATTGGCGCGCGCGAGATGGACCAGTAACGCGCCGTTCGGTCCGCGCGTCCGGTCGAGAACGAACGGCAGATGGCTGGCGACGATCCCGTCCGACCCGGTCGTAACGAGCGCCCCGAAACTATACGCCTCGATCGCGTCGTGAATCGTCGCGACATCGGCGCAAGCAAAGGCAGCTGGCACGTACATAGGATGGGTCCTTATTGTTTTCGATGCACGCCCGGCGCGCCAACCCTGTTTACCGACGCCACACCGGCTTGGAGGTTTCGTTGTCCACGTCGGCGCGGCTCAACCCTACGTCGTGCAGCATCCGCTCGTCGAGCGCGGCCAGATGGGCCCGCTCGCGCGTCCGCACCTGCCAGGCAAGCAACGTCAGCAATCCCCGCTCGAGCATTCGCCATCCCGTATGGGCGGTGACAGTCATCCACCCCGTCAACCGGGTGCTTGCCCGGAGGATCGGGATCAAGGGATGGGTATAGATTGTACCCATACAACTCTCCATCATTGCGCGGTTTTACTGCTTGATTTGTATCAATTGATTTTATATTGTCTGCATTACATCAGCGTCAATTTATATATTGTCACCATGACAACTTGGCTGCCTGAAATTCAAACCCGCGTCGGCCCCCGCTATCTGGCGATTGCCGATACGCTGGCCGCCGACGTCGCTGCCGGTCGCCTGCCCCCGGGCGCCCGTCTGCCAACCCATCGCGATCTCGCCTGGAAATTGGGGGTGACGGTTGGCACCGTGACCCGCGCCTATGCCGAGGCCGAACGGCGCGGGCTGATCGCCGGCGAAGTCGGGCGCGGAACCTTTATTCGCGAGCGCGGCGGCGATGTGCTGCCGACATTGTCGCCGCCCACCGACGGGTTCGTCGATCTCACCCGCAATTTTCCGCCCGAGGGCCCGCACAACAAGACGATCGCCGAAACGTTGGCCGCCATTGCCGCGGCCAAGAATATTTCCTCGCTGCTTGCCTACACCAGCAATGTCGGGCTGCCAGCCCACCGCGAGGCAGGCGCCGCGTGGGTTCGCAAGGCCGGTCTCGACGCGCGGCCGTCGGAGATCGCCGTCACCAACGGCGCCCAGCATGGCAGCATGGTCGCCATGGCGACGCTGACCCGTCCCGGCGATGTCGTGCTGACCGAACAGCTGACCTTCTACGGCGTGAAATCCATCGCCACGCTGCTGTCGCTGCAATTGCATGGCGTAGCCATCGACGAATACGGCCTCGTTCCCGACGCCCTCGATGCCGCCTGCCGCCAGACCCAGGCGCGGGTGCTGTATTGCATACCGACCATCCACAACCCCACCGCGGCAGTCATGCCGGCGGCGCGGCGCGAGGAAATCGCCGCGATCTGCCAGCGGCACGCCGTCACCATCGTCGAGGACGATATCTACGGCTTCCTGCCCGACCACAGCCTGCCGCCGCTGTCGTCGTTCGCGCCCGAGCGGTCGATCTACGTTACCGGCCTGTCGAAATGCGTGGCGCCGGGCCTGCGCGTCGGGTATCTGCGCGCCACCGAATCGATGGTCGCACGGCTATCCACGACCCTGCGCGCCACCGTCTGGATGGCCGTACCCCTGATGGCCGAAGTGGCGGCGCGGATGATCGAGGCGGGAAGCGCCGAAAAAATGGCGTTATGGCAGCGCGAAGAGGCGAAAGCCCGCCAGAGCCTCGCCCGCCGCGCTCTCGGCAACGCCGATATCGACACCCATCCGGCGAGCTTCCATATCTGGCTCAAGCTGCCTGAACCGTGGCGGCGCGAGGAATTCGTCGCCGAGGCGCGGCGGCGCGGCGTCGGCATCGCCCCGGCCGAGGCGTTTGCTATCGGGCGCGGTCCCCTGCCCCACGCGGTACGCATCGGCCTCTCGGCCGCGCGCGACCGGGCGCAGCTCGAACATGCGCTCAATATCCTTGTCGATATCCTGCGCGGCACGCCCGAGCAGGGCCTAGCGATGGTCTGACGCCGCAACCGGCGGCGGGCGCGATATGACGCCGCGTCACTCCACGGCCGGCCGGATCGTGTGCGCGTGATTGACCGGCCCGAAACCGCCGCCGTAACCGGGCGCGGTCTCGATGGCGCGGCGCAGATAGGTGCGCGCCCGATCGACCGCGGCGGCGAGCGCCATGCCCTGGGCGAGTCCGGCAGCGACCGCCGAGGCCAGCGTGCAGCCGGTCCCGTGCGTGGCGTTGGAGCGAATTCGCGTATCGATAAGGTTCCGCACGCCCTCGGCCGTCGCCAGCACATCGACGACATTCGGCCCGGCGAGATGCCCGCCCTTGAGCAACACGGCGCGCGGACCGAGCGCCAGCAGATCCGCCGCCGCCGCCGCCATTGCGGCCGGATCGGCGATTTTCCGGCCGAGCAGCCGCTCGCCCTCGGGCAGATTGGGGGTGATCAGCGTCGCGCGCGGGATCAGGCGGCGCATCAGAACCTCGACCGCACTGTCGACGAGCAGCGTGCTGCCGCTAGTCGAGACCATCACCGGATCGACGATGAGCGGAATTCCCGCCGCCCGTCCTCCGATCTCGTTGGCGACCGCTCACCCGCCCGCGCAGGCGAGTTCCGCCGGTTGGGTGCGCCGGTGCGGTCAATGCCGGGCGGCGCGGGCGATGGCGTCGACCAGCCGGTCGACGACCCGGCCGACCAGATCGGCGTTCTCGCCCTCGGCCATGACGCGGATCACCGGCTCGGTCCCCGATTTGCGGATGACCAGGCGGCCGCCGGCGCCAAGATGCGCTTCCGCCTCGCGGATCGCGGCCTGGACCTGCGGCGCATCGAGCGCAGCGCCGCCATTGACCCGCACGTTCTTCAGCAGCTGCGGCAATTTCTCGTAGACATGCGCGACCTCGGAAATCCGCTTCTTCGACCGGACCAGCACGGCGAGCACCTGCAGCGCTGCGATCAGACCGTCGCCGGTGGTCGCGTAATCGGACAGGATGATGTGGCCCGATTGCTCGCCGCCGAGATTGCAGCCATGGGTGCGCATCAGCTCAAGCACGTAACGGTCGCCGACCGGCGCGCGGTCGAGCCGCAGGCCGAGGCCGCCGAGAAAACGCTCGAAGCCGAGATTGCTCATCACCGTGCCGACGACGCAGCCGCCGGCCAGCCGCCCGGCTTCGGCCCATGACCGGGCGATGAGCGCCATCAGCTGGTCGCCGTCGATGACCCGGCCGGCCTCGTCGACCATCAGCAGGCGGTCGGCGTCGCCGTCGAGCGCGATGCCGAGATCGGCCCCATGCGCCACGACCTGGCTTTGCAGCGCATCGGGATGGGTGGCGCCGCATTCCTTGTTGATGTTGAAGCCGTCGGGATCGACGCCGAGCGGAATCACCTCGGCGCCCAGTTCCCACAGCACCGTCGGCGCGACCTTGTAAGCGGCGCCATTGGCGCAGTCGACGACCACCTTGAGGCCGTCGAGCGTCAGCCCCTTGGGAAAGGTCGCCTTGACGAACTCGATATAGCGCCCTTGCGCGTCGTCGAGGCGGCGCGCGCGGCCCAGCCGCTCGGGCGCGGCAAGCACGGCAGCGCCGTTTTCCATGTTGCGCTCGATCTCGGCTTCGATCGCGTCGGAGAGCTTGTAGCCGTCCGGCCCGAACAGCTTGATGCCGTTATCGGCGTAAGGATTGTGCGAGGCCGAGATGACGACGCCGAGATCGGCGCGCAGCGAGCGCGTCAGCATGGCGACGGCGGGCGTGGGCAGCGGCCCGAGCAGGACGACATCCATGCCGACCGAGATGAAGCCGGCGGTCAACGCCGGCTCGATCATGTAGCCGGACAGGCGCGTGTCCTTGCCGATTACGACAAGGTGCCGGTGATCGCCGCGGGTGAAATGCCGACCGGCCGCGACGGCCAGCCGCAGCACGGTTTCGGCGGTCATCGGCTCGGCGTTGGCTGTACCGCGAATGCCGTCGGTGCCGAAAAGTTTACGCAAAACGGACGTCTCCTCGCTTGGTCAAATACCCGAGTCGTCGCGCGTTCCGGGGGTTATAGCAGAACCGCCCGGCGGGTACACGGCCCTTCGCCGGGCCCGCCATCAACGGGCCAGCCGAATTTCCCGCCACAGGCGGACCGCCTGCGCGGTTTCGCCGACATCGTGAACGCGCACGATCTGCACGCCCTGGTCGAAGGCGGCAAGCGCGGCGGCAAGCGACCCGGCGAGTCGTGCCCCAGCCGGTTCGCCGCGGCTCGCATTGCCGATAAAGCTTTTGCGCGACGCGCCGAGCACGATGGCACAGCCGAGCCCGTGGAACAGCGACAGCGCGGCGAGCAGCTCGAAATTATGCGCGGCGGTCTTGCCGAAGCCGATCCCCGGATCGATCGCCAGCGCGGCGCGCGGAATGCCGGCCGCCTCGGCTGCCGCCACGCGAGCGGCCAGCGCATCGTAAACGTCGAGCGCCACATCGGCGTAGGCGGGGGCCTTCTGCATGGTGCGCGGTTCGCCTTGCATATGCATGAGGATGGCTGGCGCGCCCGAGGCAGCGACAACGCCAAGGCTCTTCGGATCGCCGGCCAGCGCGGTCACGTCGTTGACGATATGCGCGCCGGCGGCGAGCGCCCGGCGCATCGTCTCGGCGCGGCGGGTATCGACCGACAGCCGCGCGCCGCACCCCTTGAGGCCGCGAATAACCGGCAGGATGCGCGCGATCTCCTCCTTCACCGGCACCGGCTTCGCGCCGGGACGGGTCGATTCGCCGCCAATATCGATGATGTCGGCGCCCGCTTCGGCCATCGCTGCGCCATGCGCGATAGCCGCCTTGGCGTCGAGATGGCGGCCGCCATCGGAAAAACTGTCCGGGGTTACGTTGAGGATGCCCATGATGCGCGGCCGGTCGAGCGTCAGGCCGGCAAAATCGGCGCGCGGCGTTTTCAGGCGGGCCAGCGTCGCGCGGATCGCCGCCGCGTCGGCGCGGGTAGCAAGCACCGTATCGAGCCCGGCGAGCGGCATAACGCTGCAATCGACCCCGGCCTTGCCGGCCCGCGCCAGAATCTCGATTGCCGAGAAATAAGCGAAACCGCCGGCCAGCCGGCGCGCCCAGCCCGCCGCCGCCGCCGTCCCGCCCGGCACGCCGTACATCCAGCCGAGCGGGCGGAGATAGACCTGCTGTCGGGTTGGCTCGGTCGGTTTGCGTTTCATCGCGTCCGGCGGCTCGGCGGTTGGGGGCGTCCGCGTGGCTCTTAGCATGATCCGTCGCCCGCCTGGAATAACCTCCGTCTCCCGGCCGTTGACTGCCTGGGCCACAACGGGGCCAGCCGATGGATCAGCGCGCAAGAATCGGCATGATGAGCAAGCCGCAAGGCCGGCGGATATGCTGGGTCGTGCGGTTGGCCGCACTCCTCGCCCTCGCCCCGGCGCTTGGCGGGTGCCTCACCGGCAACTATCCCAATGGCGGTTACCGGAGCGTGGTCTATTACGGGAATCCGCCGCCCATCTGGCGCACCGAGCCGGCCTATCCTTTTTATGACGGCTACGGCTATTACGGCCCGCCCCATTACCGGGCCTATCCCCCCGCCTATCGCGACTCATGGCCATGGCGTAATTATTGGGCCCCCGGTTATTCGCCCCATCGTTCGTATTACGGGGCGCCGTATAACGGGGCGTATCGCGATCCCTGCCTCCGGGTCGAGCGCGGCGCGCCGGTCATCCGCGAGCTGGGGTGGCGCCGCCAGCGCATCGAGCGGGTGTGCTGACGCCCAAACGAAAAAGGGCGGGATCGGTCCCGCCCTTTTCGCTTGTTACTGGCCGTATCGCCGCAGATCAGGCACCGGGCTGCGGCTCCGGTTTCAGGCCGCCTTCCGGCCGATCCTTGCCGGCGGCGCTGCCGGCCGTCGGCACCGAGGAGCGGCGGTCGGGCGGGCGCGGCGTGTCGTCGACGTCGGGACGCACGATCGTTTCGCCGCGCAGCAGCGCGTTCACCTCTTCGCCGCTCAGCGTCTCGTATTCGAGCAACGCCTTGGCGATCTTGTCGAGTCCGTCCTTCTTTTCAGTGAGGATGCGCCGCGCAGTGGATTCCGCCGTCTCGATCAGATCGCGGATTTCTTCGTCGATCAGGCGCGACGTTTCTTCCGAAACGTTCTGCGTCTGGGTGACCGAATGGCCGAGGAAGATTTCCTGCTCGTTGGCGTTGTAGCGGACGCGGCCGAGCTTCTCGCTCATGCCGAATTCGGTCACCATACGCCGGGCGATGTTGGTCGCCTGCTGAATATCGTTCGAGGCGCCGGTGGTGACGTTCTCGGGCCCGAAGACGAGTTCCTCGGCGACGCGGCCGCCGAACATTATCGCGATCTTCGAGGCGAGCTCGGTCTTGCTGAGGCTGTATTTATCGCGCTCGGGCAGGCTCATCGTCAAACCCAGCGCCCGGCCGCGCGGGATGATCGTCACCTTGTGCAAGGGATCGGCCTGCGGCACGTTGAGATTGACCAGCGCATGGCCCGCCTCGTGATAGGCGGTGAGTTCCTTTTCCTTTTCGGTCATCACCATCGAGCGCCGCTCGGCGCCCATCATCACCTTATCCTTGGCGTCTTCCATCTCGGCCATGGTGACCATGCGCTTGCCGCGCCGGGCGGCGAGCAGCGCCGCCTCGTTGACC
>JACQAF010000102.1 GCA_016195145.1 Rhodospirillales bacterium | reverse complement strand
CCTTCGGCGTATTTGTTGGTCAGCATCGTGCCTTGCGCCTCGAGCACGGCGCGCGAGACGATGTTCTCCGAGGCGATCAATTCGATCTGCGTCTGCTGGCGCTCGAGCTCCTGGCCGATGCTCCGCCAGAGATCGGGATCGGTCTCGGCGAGATGCGCCGTGAAAAAACGGTCATCGGCGTTGGCGGCAGCGACGGGCTTGGCGAGCGACATGGGCAGCGGTTCCTGGTGGCGGTTATCGGAATCTAGCCGAGCTTGGCGACGCGCCGGGTATGGCGTTCGCCGCCCTCGAAAGCGGTGCCGAGAAAGGCCTTGAGGCAATCGCGCGCGACCTCGACCCCGGTCGTGCGGCCGCCGAGCGCCAGTACGTTGGCGTCATTGTGCTGGCGCGCCAGCCGCGCGGCCGTCGCATCGGCGCACAGGGCGGCGCGAATGCCGCGATGCCGGTTGGCAGCGATCGAGATGCCGATGCCGGTGCCGCACACGATCACCCCGCGCTTGACCCGGCCGCTGACAACCACCGCGGCCAGCTTGTCGGCGAAATCGGGATAATCGACGCTGTCGGTTGAATGCGTGCCAAGATCGAGCACCGCGAATCCCGCCGCCGCCAAATCCTTGGCGAGGGCGTTCTTCATCTCCAGTCCGGCGTGATCGGCGGCTAGGGCAATCGGTTCGGCGACCATGGTATCCAAACGGCCTGCGGGGTTCGCTCAGAGGGGGGGAACCTACCATATCTCGGAATCGAGTTCCAAGCCGGCACAAGCCCTCGCGTTTATTATATGAAATCAGGGTCTTCGGCGGCGCATGCCGGAACGGCGCATCGTCGCGCTACCTTTGTTTCGTATGTGAATACGCCCGGCTGCAGGCGTGACGGTTCATTATCGGAAGCTGTGTTGCATACAAATAACCCCGATCCGGAATCGGGGACGACCGCGTCGAATTACCATCAAACCCGCTGGCAAGAATATTACTCGTTTTAGTAGCAAAACTGTGCTGATATAAATACGCCGTTATGAGTATTATGCACGGCCTTTTGCCGCGATTAGGTTTGCCGGCGTCGCCTCCATTCTCCGTATGGGAATGGCGGATTGCGGTCAGAATGCATCGAATATCCATGATATTCCCGTTTTTATGGGAATAGTCGGTTTTCCCTCGTCATCATTTTACCGATCGATAGAATTAGATCGTATCCTCACCAAGATCGTCTACAATTCAGGGTTTTTTCATTGACATCCATCCCTCTGCGTGCCAGTTAAGGTAAATGGCAAGTTTTACTCTGAGGCAACAAGCGAAAATGGGCGAAACCAATAAAGAAAAGGCGAACCACGCCGATCTTCTGCGTATGACATCCCAGGTTGCGGCCGCTTATGTGGGAAATAACACTGTGCCGCCAACCGATATTCCGGAGGTCATCAAGTCGATTTTCGTGTCGATTGCCACCCTCGATACCCGCGGTGGCGCAACCTCAGGCTCACACAAACCGATGGTGCCGATTAAAAAATCGGTGACGCCGGAATACATCATTTGCCTTGAAGACGGTAAGAAGCTCAAGATGCTGAAACGGCACCTGCGCACTGCCTATGGACTTACGCCGGAAGAATACCGCCTCAAATGGGGGTTGCCGGCCGACTATCCGATGGTCGCGCCGAAATACGCAGAACAGCGTTCGGCATTCGCCAAACAGATCGGCCTTGGCCGCAAAGCTGGCCGACGCGCGGCTAAAACCAAGAAATAAATTCCGGCGGCGCGACACGGCGGGGTTTCGTCTGCTTCCCCATATCGTCACCACGACAAAACATGATGTGCATTGTTTGCGCGTACGTGCCTTGACCGACGTTGCAAAAAAACGGCCTGACGGAGATTCCGCCAGGCCGTTGCGCTCTGTTAAAGAAGCCGCGTCTTACATCTCGGCGTACTGGCCGCCCTTCCAGATGTAGAACACATACTTCGAATTGCTCACGTCGCCCTTGTTGTCATAGGTGAGCTTGCCGATCACCGTATCGAACGACTGGCCGCGGATGGCCTTCGACAGGTCGGTCACCTTGAGCGACTTCGTCTTGGTGGCGGCCGCCGCAAAGACCTGAATCGCCGCATAGGTGTACAGGGTGTAACCCTCGGGGTCATAGTTCTGGGTCTTGAACTTGGCCACGATGTCCTTGGCTTCCGGCGCCTTGCGCGGATCGGGCGCAAAGGTCATCAACGTGCCCTCGCCGGCCGGCCCGGTAATTTTCCAGTACTCGTTATCGACCAGCGCATCGCCCGAAATCAGGACGGCTTTCAGCCCCTGTTCGCGCGCTTGCCGAACCATCAACCCGGCTTCGGTGTGATATCCGCCGAGATAGATGACGTCGACATTCGCCGCCTTCATCTTGCTGATCAGGGCATTGAAGTCCTTATCACCCTGGGTGATGGCTTCGTACATCGCCTCTTTCAGCCCGCTGGCGTTCATCGCCTTCTTGGTTTCGTCGGCGAGGCCTTTGCCGTAGGTCGACTTGTCATGGATGATCGCGACATTCTTGCCCTTGAAGTTCTTGGCAAGATATCCGCCGGCGACCGTGCCCTGCTGGTCGTCGCGGCCGCAGGTGCGGAAGACGTTGACCCAGCCCTTCGCCACCGCACCTTCGGTCAGCGTCGGGTTGGTCGAGGCCGGGGTGATTTGACGGCGACTGCCTGGCGTGGATCGCATGCGTCGTCGCCGATCTCGAGGACGAGCTTACGGCCGAGGACGCCACCCTTGGCGTTGATGTCGGCGACCGCCATCTGCGCGCCGCGCTTCAGCTGTTCGCCGAATGCGGCGTATTGTCCGGTCATCGGGCCTACCGACGCGATGACGATATCCTGCGCCTGTGATCCGGCGGCCGTAAAGACGGTCGCCGCAGCAGCCGCAAGGCCGAGCATATATTTGCGCATTGTTCGGACCTCTCCCTGTGCGTTTGAAAAACGGGGCGTTAAACCGTGCCCCAAGGCCACGCGCCGCCCAGGGCCGAGTTGGCGCCGGGTCATCGCGATTGGGGTAAGTTTAGGACTGTCTGCGACTTCGAGCAACTACCTACTGCAGGCTGTAACCGGTCTAGCGTTTTTCACGCCAGGCAAACAACCCGGCGCGTTCATAGAGCCACGGATACTGGTTAACCATTTTGTGAACCATGGTCAGCCGGTAAGCCAGCACGGCGATGGCGATGAGGGCTATCGCGTCGACGATAAATCCCGATAGCGACAGCAGCTGACCGCCGAACAAGGCGAAGCTGAAAAAACGGTTCGCCGCCGCCAGCAGCAGGCCATAAGGAACGGCGTGCCACGCCTCGCGCCAGGTCTGCGCCAGCGCCTGCCCGGTCATCGCCGCCGCCCCGCCCAGGATGACGAGGGTAAACAGGATGAACTCGGTGATCGTGCTGCCGAGAAGCTCTTCCATGTGATGCAGGTTCTCCTCTCGCCCTTCAGTGCGCGCCGCCTTCGAGGTAGGCGGCGCGGACTTCGCGGTTGGCCAGCAATTCGGCGCCTGTGCCGGACAGGGCGATGCGGCCGTTGACGATGACGTAGCCGCGGCTGGCGAGCTTCAGCGCGTGAAAGGCGTTCTGCTCGACGAGCAAAACGGTAACCTTTTCGCGCTCGTTGATTTCGCGGATGGTGGCGAAGATCTGCTTCACCAGCATCGGCGCAAGGCCGAGCGACGGTTCGTCGAGCAACAACAGGCGCGGCCGGCTCATCAACGCGCGGGCAATGGCCAGCATCTGCTGCTCGCCGCCCGACAGCGTGCCGCCGCGCTGATTGCGCCGGTTGGCGAGAACCGGAAAGAGATTGAACACGCGGTCGATCTCTTTGCGGAACTGCTCGTCGCCGCCGATATACGCGCCCATCTGCAGGTTTTCGAGCACCGTCATGCGCGGGAAAATGCGCCGTCCTTCGGGCGCGTGCGCGATGCCGAGGCGCACAATCTTGTGCGTCGACATCTGGGTAATGTCCTGGCCTTCGAAATTGACCGCGCCGCGCCGCGCCTGCGGGTTGCCGCAGACCGTCATCAGCAGCGTCGATTTTCCCGCCCCGTTGGCGCCGATCAAGGTGACGATTTCGCCCTGGCGAACCTCGATGCTGACGCCGCGCAGCGCCTCGATCGGACCGTAAAAAGTATGAATCCCGGAAACGGTGAGCATCAAGGCCTCTTCGCGGCGACGCCGATTTCGGCAGCGATCTCGGGCGGGATCTCGTCGGTTTCTTCTTCGCCGAGATAGGCGCGGATGACGACCGGGTCGTTGCGGACCGCGCTCGGCGTACCGTCGGCGATCTTGCGGCCATAATCGAGAACAATGATCCGGTCGGAAATGCCCATGACCACGCTCATGTCGTGCTCGATCAGCAGGACCGCGGTTTTCTGTTCATTGCGGATATAGAGCAGTAGCTCGTTAAGATCGGCCGATTCGCGCGGGTTAAGGCCGGCTGCGGGTTCGTCGAGGCATAGCAGGACCGGCCGGGTGCACATGGCGCGCGCGATCTCAAGACGCCGCTGGTCGCCATACGGCAGATTGCCGGCGTCCCAGTCGGCGCGATCGAGCAGGCCGATGCGATCGAGCCAGAAGCGCGCGAAATCGACCGCCGCGCGTTCGGCGGCGCGAAACACCGGCAGCCGGAACAGGCCGGCGAGCGAAAACATCGAGGCGCGCATCAGCGCCGTATGCTGCGCGACCAACAGATTTTCGAGCACCGTCATACCGGGGAACAGGCGGATATTCTGGAAGGTGCGTGCGACCCCAGCCTGTTGGGCGATGCGGAAGCCCTCCATCCGTTCGAGTAGCAGCGTCTTGCTGCCGCGCCGCAACCCTAGCCGGCCGACGGTCGGCTTGTAGAAACCGGTGAGGCAGTTAAACAACGTCGTTTTGCCGGCGCCGTTCGGGCCGATGATTGCGCTAATCTGCCGGTCGGCCGCGCCGAACGACACGTCGTCGATGGCGGTCAGGCCGCCGAAGCGCATGGTCAGATGCTCGACATCGAGCAGATGATCGGGCGTCGTCATGATCCTGCCTTCGCCGCTTCCGGTCCGCCGACGGGATGCAGGCGCATCGACGGTTCGCGGTGTGCAATCAGCCCCCGGGGTCGCCAGACCATGATCGCGACCATGGCGAAGCCAAACATCAGCATACGGAACTGGGCCAGGTCGCGGCCGAATTCGGGCACGAGGATCAGGAATGCGGCGGCGATCACCACGCCGAACTGGCTGCCCATGCCGCCGAGAACGACGATGGCGAGAATGACGGCGGATTCGATGAAGGTGAAGCTCTCGGGGCTGATAAAGCCCTGACGGGTGGCGAAGAACGAACCGGCGAAGCCGCCAAACATGGCGCCAAGGGCGAAGGCGCTGAGCTTGGTGTTGGTCGGGTTGATGCCGAGCGACCGGCAAGCAATCTCGTCCTCGCGCAAGGCTTCCCACGCGCGCCCGAGCGGCAGGCGACGCATGCGGACCGAAAAGGCGTTGGTGATCAGCGCCAGAATGAGAATAAGAAAATAGAGAAAGATGACGCGATGCGAATTGGAAAATTCGAGTCCCATCAACTCATGGAAGGCGGTCTTGCCTTCCGGCGCGACGGCGGTGAAGGGGTAGCCGAAGAACGACGGCCGCTCGATCGAAGAAACGCCGTTGGGACCGCCGGTCAAGCTCTGCCAATTGAGCAGGATGATGCGGATCATCTCGCCGAAGCCGAGAGTCACAATGGCCAGGTAATCGCCACGCAGGCGCAAGACTGGAAAACCGAGCAGGAGGCCGAAGAGAGCGGCGAACGCCCCGGCGAGCGGCAGGCTTTCCCAGAAGGTCAGATTGAAATTCTGGGCCAGCAATGCATACGAATATGCGCCGACGGCATAGAACGCCACATAGCCGAGGTCGAGCAGCCCGGCGAGGCCGACGACGATATTCAGCCCCCAGCCGAGCATCACATAGATCAGCACGGTGATGGCGACATCGAGGATGTACTGGTCTGTGAATGGCATGAACGGCAGCGCGAAGGCAAAGGCCGCTCCGACAATGCCGAAATAAAGGCTGTACTGGCGGGTAAAGGCGGCAATCTGTTCGGCGAAGATAGCGAGCGAGCTCGCCTCCCCCGCTTTTCTTGCATGCGGTATGCGCAGCTCGCGCCACAGGGCGAGTCCAAGCCGGCCAATGAACACGACCGCGACGCCGTAGACGACCCAGTCGAAACGGGTCTGGATCGACACACCGCCGGTAATGTCGATCAGCCGGAAACCAACCAGCGGCAGGGCAACGATCAGGGCCACGCCGGCCGCGATCGCCGCTTCCTTCAATGCGGTGCGTAGCGCTGCGCCGACCGGCGTCGGCATCGTCGCCTTGCTTGCAACCGTCGCCACGGCGCCTAGACCTTTTCGACCTCCGGCCGGCCGAGCAGACCGGTCGGGCGGAAGATCAGCACGATCACCAGAATGCCGAACGTCGCAACGTCCTTATATTCGATGGTGAAATAGGCCGACCAGAAAGCCTCGATCAGGCCGATAAGCAGGCCGCCCAGCATCGCGACGGGCAGGGAGCCGATGCCGCCGAGCACCGCAGCGGTGAACGCCTTGATGCCGGCAAGGAAGCCGATGAAGAAATCGACGACGCCGTAATACATCGACACCATTGTGCCGGCGACGGCGGCCAGCGCCGCTCCCATGACGAAGGTGAGCGAAATTGTGCGGTCGACATCGACGCCGAGTAACGACGCCATCTTGCGGTCCTGCTCGCAGGCGCGCTGCGCGCGGCCGAGCGAGGTGCGGTGGATCATCAGCGTGAAACCGGCCATCAACCCCACGGTCAACAGGATGATGATGATCTGGAGATAGCTGATCGCGACCGTAAAGCCGGCGGCCGATTCGACGATCGGGATCGTGCCGCGGACGATCGGAGGCAAGGACTTGATCTTTGCGCCTTGCAGGATCTGGACGTAGTTCTGCAGGAAGATCGACATGCCGATGGCCGAGATCAGCGGCGCGAGCCGGAACGAGCCGCGCAACGGCCGATAAGCGAGACGCTCGATCGTCCAGCCATACGCCGCGGTGAAGATCATC
>JACQAF010000116.1 GCA_016195145.1 Rhodospirillales bacterium | reverse complement strand
GGCGCCGTAGACCGGATCGTAGCCCTCCTCGGCCAACCAGGCCTTGGCCCGTTCGTCGAGGTCGAGCGTGATCTTGCGGTCGGCCAGCATGGCCATGAGCCGCTTCAGCTGGATCTCGACGATGCTGGCCATCTGCGCCCTGGTCAGGCGGTGGAACAGCAGGATCTCGTCGAGCCGGTTGAGAAACTCGGGCCGGAAGGCGACGCGCACCACTTCCATCACCTGCTCGCGCACCGCGGCGGAGTCCTGGCCTTCGGGCTGGCTCGCCAGAATGTCGCTGCCGAGGTTCGAGGTGAGGACGATCAGCGTATTGCGAAAATCGACGGTGCGGCCCTGGCCGTCGGTCAGGCGCCCGTCGTCGAGAACCTGCAACAGCACGTTGAAGACATCGGGATGCGCCTTCTCGACTTCGTCGAACAGCACCACCTGGTAGGGGCGGCGTCGGACCGCCTCGGTCAAGGCCCCGCCTTCTTCGTAGCCGACATAGCCCGGCGGCGCGCCGATCAGCCGCGCCACGGCGTGCTTCTCCATGTATTCGGACATGTCGATGCGCACCATCGCCTGCTCGTCGTCGAACAGGAAGGTGGCGAGCGCCTTGGTGAGCTCGGTCTTGCCGACGCCGGTGGGCCCTAAGAACAGGAACGAGCCGATCGGCCGGTTGGGATCCTGCAGCCCGGCCCGCGCCCGGCGCACCGCATCGGAAATCGCGGCGATCGCATCCTGCTGGCCGATCACGCGGTTGCCGAGAACCTGTTCCATCTTCAGCAGCTTGTCGCGCTCGCCCTGCAGCATCTTGTCGACCGGAATGCCGGTCCAGCGCGACACCACCTCCGCGACCTCGTTCTCGCCCACCACCTCGTTGAGGATGCGGTGCTCCTCGGCGGTCTGGGCCTTCTCGAGTTGGCGCTGAAATTCGGGAATCCGGCCATACAGCAATTCGCCGGCGCGAGCCAGATCGCCGCGGCGCTGGGCCTGCTCGGCCTCGGCGCGCGCGTGGTCGATCTGCTCCTTGAGCTTCTGCGTGCCCGCATGTTGCTGCTTCTCCGCCTGCCATGCGGCCGTCAGCGCGTCCGACTTGCCCTCGAGCTCGGCGATCTCCTTCTCGAGGTTCTTGAGCCGCTCGGCCGAAGCGCGATCGCTTTCCTTTTTCAGCGCCTCGCGCTCGATCTTGAGCTGGATCAGCTTGCGGTCGATCTCGTCGATGTCCTCGGGCTTGGAGTCCATCTGCATGCGCAGCCGGCTTGCCGCCTCGTCCACCAGATCGATCGCCTTGTCGGGCAGGAAGCGGTCGGTGATATAGCGGTGTCGCCGCCGCGACGATGGCGCCGTCGGTGATGCGCACGCCGTGATGCAGCTCGTATTTCGCCTTGAGCCCGCGCAGGATCGAGATCGTGTCCTCGACCGTCGGTTCGGCGACGAACACCGGCTGAAAACGCCGGGCGAGCGCCGCGTCCTTTTCGATATGCTTGCGGTATTCGTCGAGCGTCGTCGCACCGACGCAATGCAGTTCGCCGCGCGCCAGCGCCGGCTTGAGCATATTCGAGGCGTCCATCGAACCCTCGGCCTTGCCGGCCCCGACCAGCGTGTGCAATTCGTCGATGAACAGGACGATCTCGCCCTCGGCGGCGTTGATCTCCGCCAGCACGGCCTTAAGGCGTTCTTCGAATTCGCCGCGGAACTTAGCGCCGGCGATCAGCGAGCCGAGGTCGAGGACCAGCAGCTTCTTGTCGCGCAGGGATTCCGGCACGTCGCCATTGACGATGCGCTGGGCCAGCCCCTCGACAATCGCCGTCTTGCCGACGCCGGGCTCGCCGATCAGCACCGGGTTGTTCTTGGTCCGCCGGGCGAGCACCTGGATCGTGCGCCGGATTTCCTCGTCGCGCCCGATGACCGGATCGAGCTTGCCGTCGCGCGCCGCCGAGGTCAGATCGCGGGCGTATTTCTGCAACGCGTCGTAGCCTCCCTCGGCCGTCGCGCTGTCCGCCTTGCGGCCCTTGCGGACCGCGTTGATCGCCTGATTGAGAGTCTCCGCCGTTAGTCCGGCAGCCGCGAGAACGCGCCCGGACGGGTTCGATTTGGCAAGGGCGAGGGCAAGCAGCAGGCGCTCGGCGGTGACGAAGCTGTCGCCGGCCTTGATCGCGATCTGCTCGGCGCTCTCAAATAACTTCGCCGTTTCGGGGGCCAGATAAATCTGGCCTGCGCCCGAACCCTCGATGCGCGGTTGCTTGGCGAGCTCAGCTTCGATATCGCGCTTGGCGCGGACGGGATCGGCGCCGACGGCGCGCATAAGATTGGCGGCGAGGCCCTCGGCGTCGTCGAGCAGAACCTTGAGCACATGTTCGGGAAGCAGGCGCTGGTGGCTGGACCGCTGGGCCAGCGTTTGCGCCGCCTGGATGAACCCACGCGAACGTTCGGTGTATTTTTCGAAATCCATCTACCTACGATCCTTTTCTGGCGTCCCCCAGACGGGCGGACAGGACTCGCGGACCCCGAAACCGGCATCCTTAAACGTATATGGACAATTGTTCCCCGGGATGCAAGAGAGGGGGTGGGGCGGGATGGCCCGGGATCGGGCGTTTATTGCCAGCCATCCGGTAGGCGTAAGGGG
Organism: Rhodospirillales bacterium; assembly: GCA_016195145.1. Classification (GTDB taxonomy): domain Bacteria; phylum Pseudomonadota; class Alphaproteobacteria; order CACIAM-22H2; family CACIAM-22H2; genus JACQAF01. The sequence continues at coordinate 6,432 of JACQAF010000116.1, read as the reverse complement.
TTTATGCAATGACGATGACCATTGCGCAAATATACCGCTATCCGGTCAAGGGGCTGACGCCGGAGGCGCTTGAACGCGTCGCGCTGTCGCCGGGCGAGGGGCTGCCGCATGACCGGCGTTTCGCCCTTGCCCACGGCGCCACACAGTTCGACCCGGCGGCGCCCGAATGGATGCCCAAGACCAATTTCCTGATGCTGATGCGCAACGAGCGGCTGGCCCGCTTGCGCACCCGGTTTGACGAAGCGAGCGGCGTTCTCGCCATCGAACGCGACGGCAAGACGGTCGTCCGCGCCAACATAAGCGAACTTGCCGGCCGCACTGTCGTTGAGCAGTTTTTTGCCGCCTTCATGGCCGCCGAGGCGCGCGGCGCGCCGCGGCTGGTCGAGGCGCCGGGGCATATGTTTTCCGATACGCCGCGCAAGGCCGTCTCGGTCATCGGCCTGGCCAGCATCCGCGATCTCGAGCGCGTCGTGCGCGGCCCCGTCGATCCGCGGCGCTTTCGCGCCAATTTCTATTTCGACGGCGGCCAGCCCTGGCAGGAGTTCGGCTTCATCGGCAAGGAATTCAGCATCGGCCCGGTCCGGCTGCGCGCCCTCGACCGCATCGACCGCTGCGCCGCAACCAATGTCGACCCCGAAACGGCGGCGCGCGATCTGAATATCCCGCGCGCCCTGCAGACCGGTTTTCGTCATGTCGATACGGGCATCTATGCCGAGATCGTCACCGGCGGCACGGTCGGCGTCGGCGACCCGCTGACAGTCGCATAGCGACCGTTGTCCGAAAAGCAAAACGGCGGGAAGTCGCCCTCCCGCCGCCCGAGCTTGTCTTGCGAGTTTGCTCGCCGAAGCGCCTTAGTCGGAATTTTCGTCCGCCCCGTAGGGTCCGCCCTGGCCAGCCGCCTGGGGTCCGCCATTCTGCCCCCCGTTTTGGGGCGCTTGCGGCCGCGGCTCGCCGCCAGCCTGATAGCCCTGCTGCATGCCGGCGGGCAAGGGCTGCGGGCCGCCGCCGGGATCGGCGGGCTGCTGTTGCTGCTGACCATCGTAATGGCCCTGCTGGCCCATCCGCTGATCTTGCTGATTCATCGGCGGGCGATGGTGGCCATCCTGATTGGCGTTGATCACCCGGTAATAATGTTCGGCGTGCTGATAGAAATTCTCCGCCGCGATCCGGTCGCCGGCCGCCGTCGCGTCGCGCGCCAGGGCAAGATATTTTTCCAGCACCTGATACGCATTGCCGCGAATCCGAACATCGGGTCCACTGCTGTCGAATGTCTGCGTGCGCTGGGGCATATGCGGTTTACGGCCGTTATTACGGCCACGTTGGCGCTTCATGTGCGGACCCGGTCTCATATGGTTGTTCATATGGTTCTGCTATCGCCGTCACCACGTGCAGGGAATTTAAAAACCGATCGGCCCGGCATCCGGGCGGCGTCTGCGGATGCGTCTAGCGGTCTTTTTCGGTATTCGATCCGGCCGGCCCCCCTGCGGACATAGCCATTACGCCGTGATCGAGGCAGTTAGACTAGCCCCCCGCTCAGGCTATTCCAAGTTATTTTTTTGTCCCATTGCCGGAGTCGATGGGGCCGGCCAACCGGCCCAAATACAACGCTCGATGCCGGCGAGGTCCAGCCGCCGGCCGGCTGGAACGAGCCCGGCCCCGACCAGAATCGCCTCGACTGCCGAGGCCTGGCCGAGGCCGATTTCAACGGCGACGATTCCGGCCGGCGCCAGCAGCCGCGCAGCGTGCGGTGCGAGCGCCCGATAGGCGCCGAGTCCATCCGCGCCGCCTGAAAGCGCCCGCCGGGGTTCGTAATCGCGAACATCCGGCGCCAGCGTATCGATTGCCGCATCCGGGATATAGGGCGGGTTGCTGACGATCAGGTCGAACCGCTCGTCGAGGCCCCGCCCCCAATCGTCGTGCGCCCATCGGGCCCGCGCGGCAAATCCCAGCCCCCGGGCGTTGGCCTCGGCGATGGCGAGGGCCGCCGGGTCGATATCGATCCCGACGCCTTCGGCGGCCGGCAGTTCGGCAAGCAGCGCCAGCAGAAGACACCCCGATCCGGTCCCGAGATCGAGAACGCGCAAGGCGCGCCTGCGATCGGGCACGGCGGCGAGCGCCGCCGCGACCACCGTCTCGCTGTCGGGGCGCGGAATCAGCGTCGCGGGAGTCACCGCGAAAGGCAGGCTCCAGAATTCCCGCTGGCCGAGAATATAAGCCATCGGCTCGTGCGCGAGGCGACGACCGAGAAATTCTTCCAGCCGCACGGCCGCTGCCGCCGGCATGTCCCGTTCGGGCCGCGCGATCAGCCGCTCGGCCGGCTCCGCCAGCGCAGCCGCGACCAGCAACCGCGCCTCAAGCGGCGGCGCCTCGATGCCGCCGGCGCGCAGCCGCGCCCCGGCGCCGCGCAAGGCGTCGCCCACCGTCACCGCCCCGGCATCGCCGGCCGGGGCCGCGTTCATGGCAGTTCGGCCAGCCGCGCAGCGCGATCCTCGCTCACCAGCGCGTCGATCATCTCGTCGAGCGCCTCGCCCGCCAGCATCTTGTCGATCTTGTAGAGCGTCAGGTTGATGCGATGGTCGGTGACGCGCCCTTGCGGAAAATTATAGGTGCGGATGCGCTCCGACCGGTCACCGGAGCAGACCTGGGTACGGCGCGTGGCGGCGCGCGTCGCTTCGGCCTTGGCGCGCTCCATCTCGTAAAGCCGGGCGCGCAGGATCTTGAGCGCCTTCGCCTTGTTCTTGTGCTGAGATTTCTCGTCCTGCTGCTGAACGACGAGACCGGTCGGCAAATGGGTGATGCGCACCGCGCTGTCGGTCGTGTTGACCGACTGGCCGCCCGGGCCGCTCGACCGGAAAACGTCGATCCGCAAATCCTTGTCGTCGATCTTGACGTCGACCTCCTCCGCCTCGGGCAGGACCGCGACCGTCGCCGCCGAGGTGTGGATACGCCCGCTGCCCTCGGTTGCCGGTACCCGCTGAACCCGGTGCACGCCGGATTCGAATTTGAGGCGGGCGAACACGCCGGCGCCGGCGATTTCGGCGATCGCCTCTTTGCAGCCGCCGAGGCCGGTATCGGCCATTTCCATCACCTCGAATTTCCAGCCCCGGACTGTGGCGTAACGCTGATACATACGGAACAGTTCGGCCGCGAACAGGGCCGCTTCGTCGCCGCCGGTGCCGGCGCGGACCTCGAGGATGGCGTTCTTGTCGTCGGCGGCGTCCTTGGGCAGCAGCATCATCTGCAGCTGGCGCTCCATTTCCGGCAGCTTCTGCTTGAGCGCGAAATACTCGCCCTCGGCCAGCGACTTCATTTCAGCGTCGCCCGCCGGATCGTCCATCAGCGCCTTGAGGTCGTCGAGCTCGCCGCGCATCTTGCGCAGGGCGACGATCGTATCGACCACCGGCGTCAACTCGGAATACTCCTTCGACAGCTTGGCGAACTGGCGCGGGTCCATGCCGGGCGTCGACAGCGTCGTTTTCAGCTCTTCCAGGCGTTCGGCGACCCGGTCGAGCTTGGTCTCGAAACTCACGATTTCTTCTCCTCGTCCCCTGCTGCGCCGCTGCTCATAGCCGAATCGTCGAGCCGGAACAACCGACGCAGCAGAATTTCCGCCCGCCGGCGGTCGGGCGCGTCGGCCGTCGCCGCGCCGGCCATCTGGCGCAGCGTTTCCGACGGTCCGTGCAGCAGACGGTTAACCAGAAGCTCGGTCGCCCGCGCCGCGTCGTTGCCGGCCGCCTGAAGGGCACGGGCGCGTTCGGTCTCGAAATGGCGGCGCAGGGCGCTGATCGCCGGCACTGCCGTCCGCTCGGCCCGATCGCGCTCGAAGGCGGCGAGCTCGGCATCGACGATCGCCCACGCCTCGGCCGCCGCCGCCTCGCGGGTCGCCCGGCCGCTCATCGCCACCCGTTCGAGATCGTCGAGATCGTAACGGAACGCGCCGTCGAGCGCCTCCACCGCCGGCTCAACGTCCGCCGGCACGCCAAGATCGAGCACCAGGACCGGGCGGCGGCGGCGGCGCTCCAGCGCCCCGGCCATCATCGCCGCGGTGATCAGGTGGCGGCCGGTTCCCGCCGCCGAGACGACCAGATCGGCCTGGGCCAGCGCATCGGCCAGCGCATCGAAGGCGACAAGATGACAGGCAAGCCGGCGCGCCGTCTCGGCCGCCTGGGCGGGGCCCGGCCCGGCAAGGGCGAGGTCGCGCAGGCCGGCGGCGCGGAGATGTTCGACCATCAGCTCGCCCATCTCGCCGGGGCCGATCAGCAGGCCGCCGCAACGCGACAGGTCGCCGTGCACGTCGCGCGCCAGCTGCACCGCCGCCGAGGCGAGCGACACCGGCCGCTCGCCGATGGCGGTTTCGCTGCGTACCCGTTTGGCCGTGCCGTAAGCGGCCTGTAACGCGGCTTCAAGCTCGGAGCCGACCATGCCGGCGGCGCGCGAACGCCGATGCGCCTCCTTGATCTGGCCCAGCACCTGCGGTTCGCCGATCACCTGGCTGTCGAGCGCCGCAGCGACGGCGAAAATCTGCCGCAACGCCGCCCCTTCTTCGAGAACGTAAAGCTGATGGCGCAAATCGTCGGCGGCAAGACCGGCGCGGGCGACGAACAGGCTGACGATTTTCTTGGCCGCCGCACCCGGGTCGGGATCGGCCGCCTCGACCTCGATCCGGTCGCAGGTCGACATGACGAGCCCCTGATCGATGCCCGCCCGCCGCAACTCGCCGAGGAAGGCGGGCATTTCGGCGTCGGCGACGAACAGCCGGTCGCGCAGCGCGACCGAACTCGTCCGGTGGTTGACGCCAACCACCACAAGCCGCGCGGAAGCGGACGGCAGCGCCATGTCGGCGCTATCGGAAGCGGGCGAGATGGTCGTGAAGAGCCGTGAGAGGCACTTCGGCCTGCTCGCCCGTATCGAGATCGCGCACCGTGGCTACGGCGCGCTTGAGCTCATCCTCACCGATCAGGATAGCGGCGCGCGCCTTCGCCTTGTTCGCCGCCTTCATCCGCTTCGAGAGATTGCCGCGATAGCCAAGCTCGACCGCGAGGCCGGCGCGGCGCAGGTCTTCGGCCAGCGACAGCGCCGGCTGTTCGGCCGCCACCCCCACCGGCACCACGGCGACCGGGCGCAGCGCTTGCGGGGCCTCGGTCAGCAACATGCCGAGCCGCTCGATGCCGGCCGCCCAGCCGACGCCGGGAATTTCCGGCCCACCCATCTGGGCGATCAGGCCGTCATAGCGGCCACCGGCCATCACCGCGCTCTGCGCGCCGAGATCGCCGGTCGTGAATTCGAACGCCGTATGGCAGTAATAATCTAGACCGCGCACCAGCCGCGGATTGCGGACATAGGCGATGCCGAGAAGCGACAGCCCGTCGCAGACCGCGGCAAAGAAATCCTGCGACCCCTGGTTCAGATGATCGGTGAACAGAGGCGCGCCGGCGACGATCGTGCGGTCGCCCTCGTCCTTCGAATCGAGGACGCGCAGCGGGTTGCGATCGAGGCGCTTGCGGCTATCTTCCGACAGGCCGGCCTGGTTGCCGCGCAGGTAATCGACCAGCACGGCCCGGTAGGCAGCGCGGCTGTCGCCGTCGCCGAGCGTGTTGATTTCCAGCGTCGTGCGGCCGAGCACGCCGAGCGCGTCGAGAATCCGCGCGCCGGCCGCGATCGTCTCGATATCGGCGAGCGGTTCGGCGACGCCGATCAGCTCGACGCCGATCTGATGAAACTGCCGGTAACGGCCTTTTTGCGGCCGCTCGTAACGGAACATCGGCCCGGCGTAAAAAAACTTGAGCGGCGCGTGCTGGGCGAGCCCGCCCGAAATCACCGCGCGGGCGACGCCGGCGGTGTTTTCCGGCCGCAGGGTGATGTTCTCGCCGCTGTTGTCGGCGAAGGAATACATTTCCTTGGTGACGATATCCGACGTATCGCCGAGGGTGCGCTTGAACACCTCGGTAAACTCGAAGATCGGCGTCGCGATTTCCTGGAAACCGTAAAGCCCGGCGGTCGCGCGCGCCGTCTCGACGACCTGCCGGTGGCGGCGCATCTCTTCGCCCACAAGATCGTGCGTGCCGCGAACCGGCTGCAGATTGGCCATCGGGTTACGGGGATTTCAGGAGGCGGCGCGCGCGGCGACGAGGCTTTCGCCCTCGGCCTTCGCGCGCTCGATTTCGGCGGCCTCGCCTTTCACCGCTGCGGGGTCCGGAATCCCCCAGTGTGCGGTCATCGGTTGACCGGGCCAGACCGGGCACATTTCGTTGGCTGCGTTGTCACAGACGGTAAATACGAAGTTCATAACGGGTGCGCCGGGGCGGACAAATTCATCCCAGCTCTTGCTCCGCAGACCGGCTGCAGAGATGCTCGCACTTTCGAGCTGCCTTAGCGCTTCCGGGCGCACTTGTCCCGCGGGATGACTGCCTGCGCTGTAAGCAGTGAATTGGG